>PEXF01000118.1:886-1530 GCA_002779205.1 Candidatus Hydromicrobium americanum | reverse complement strand
TTGAGATGAAAAAAACCATAGTTTTTGATGAAGAAGGCAATGAAGTAGAAATCTGGGGAGATACGGCGGTACCAATAAGAATACACGACAATTACTATAAAGGGGAAATAGAGAAAATTGAGGATAATAAAATTTATTTTATTGTTGATAAGAAAGAAAAAGAAGAGACTAAATTTGTTTATGAAGATGTTGAAGATTACCAAGTAGTTTTTGATATTAATACTTACAATTTTGAATCTGACCCTGGTCTACGCTATTATTGCGACTCTCTGGAATTTTCTAATGGAGATTTTTGGAATGGTGTTGAAGACTTTTATAGTGCTTCTGAGCTGGAATTTCTTTTGGGTAAATATTTGAGAGTCCAGGACACTATATTTGAGGATTATTATACAGGGGATAGATACAAAGCACTTATTTTTTACTTAAAGTAAAGGATTTTTATATGATTAAAAGAAGAATACTTTCTACACTAACAATATTTCTATTTGTATTTATATCTGTATCTTTTTTAGTGCCTTCTGATCTAAATGCAGAAACCCGGAAATTCTGGGTTAAGGATGGACACTATGAAGATCAAAATGTTTGGGTTACCAGCGGGTACTTTAAGGATACTCAGAAGAAAAGATGGGTGGATACGTCTCATA
>PEXF01000118.1:0-668 GCA_002779205.1 Candidatus Hydromicrobium americanum | reverse complement strand
AAAACGATATATTATCAAGTGTGGGTTAAAAGTGGACATACTGCAAGCCGCTGGGTTGATACGTCGCATTGGGAGACTAGATATAAAAATGTATGGGTAAGCAGTGGGTACTGGGGTAGTTACTGGGTCAATACGTCTCACTGGGAGACGAGGTATAGAACTGTAAGGCAGGCTTACCGGGTATATGTTAGAAGTGGGTACTGGAAGTGGTATTGGAGTGGCTGGAGCTTGAGGAGAAGATGGATAGATACGTCTCACTGGGAGACCAGATATAGAAATGTAAGGCAGGCTTACCGGGTGTGGGTAAGTAGTGGGTATTGGAGTAGACGATGGGTGGATACGAGTCACTGGACGTGGGTAAAAAGTGGATACTGGAAAACGGATAAGGAAGCTTACTGGGTGGATACAGGCCACTGGGAAGATCAAAAAGTCTGGGTTGCAGGGCATTATGATACGAGGTATAAGGAGGTAGAAGATTGGCAGCCCTGTGATAAAACATTTGTAGTAGATACTGGTTTTTATAGCTGGTGGCGTCCTGTATTTATATGGCATTCTGTTGAACTTTATATAGATAAATTTAAAGGTACAATTAATGGAACAATGTATAAGTATAAAAAATATTATACTCTCTATGGGAGCACATCTGAGAAAAATTATTCTGATCTAAT
>PEXF01000077.1:5442-15154 GCA_002779205.1 Candidatus Hydromicrobium americanum | reverse complement strand
ACAGTTTAAATTTAATATTGCCTCCCATAAAAATCGAAAAAAATAAAATTGTTTGCAAAGATTATTTAGAGAAACTTTTAGACGTGCTCAAAGAGCATTTTGATATTATCTGCATAGACTTTCCGAATTATCTACTTACTCAGAGTAAAATTTGTTTAAAGGATTTTGTTGATAAATTTGTTTTTATTTCTTTGCCTGACCTGATTTCAGTAAATAACTTAAATGTGCTTACAAATAATATAATTTATGATGGATCTTCTTATGATTTCGATATATTGATAAATAAATTTAACACCAGGCCCGCAATTTCACCAGCAGGTCTAAATACTATCTTAAATTATCCAATAAATGCTTTTATTCCTTATGATAGGGATATTGAGTTTTTAATATTGAACAGGGGGCCTGATTCTATTTTTAATTACAATCTTAGAATCGTAAATAATATCTCTGCTTTTTCTAAAAAGATATACGAGGATTTAAGTTCATGAACTCAACTTACGGCGATATTGACATATCAAATTATTTAAGCAAGAAAATATTAAAAAAGATTAAAGCGGTTGATCTTGGTAAGCTTTTACCCGAGGCAAGGCTAAAAAGAATTGATAAGTATTTGAGGGAAATAGTAGAGGAAGAAAAAATTATAATCAGTCAAAAAGAAATTTGCAGACTGGTAAGAGAGATCTATGAAGATAGTTTTAGTTTTGGACCGGTCAGCTTCCTTATAAATGATGACAGAATAACTGAGATTATGATAAACAATTTTAACGAAGTTTATATTGAAGAAGACGATGCTATCAGGAAAACGGAAATTATTTTTAGAGACAATAATCATATCAGAAACATGGTTGATAAAATATTGAGTCCTTTGGGCTTAAGGGTGGATGAGAGTTCCCCAATGGTGGATGCAAGACTTAAGAATGGGTCAAGAATTAATGTGGTTTTAAACCCGATAACCATAAATGATGTAGTAGTTACTATAAGAAAATTTAAAAAAAACATTATGGATATAGAAAGTTTAAAAAAGGAAGGCATGATAAATAAAAAAGTTGCTGATTTTGTTAAAGTCTGTGTGGAAAGTAAATTGAATATAATAGTCAGTGGAGCCACTTCCACCGGTAAGACAACTTTTTTGAATATTATTTCTAATTTTATACAGCCGGATGAGAGAATTGTAACTATTGAAGAAACACTGGAATTAAATTTAAATTTACCCCATATAGTTAAACTTGAAAGCAGGCCTCCAAATCTTGAGGGGAAGGGAGAGATAACCATCAGGGATCTGGTCAGGAATTCCCTGAGGATGAGGCCGGATAGAATTATAGTAGGCGAGATCAGGGGAGCAGAAGCTGTGGATGTCCTCCAGGCTATGAATACAGGCCACAGTGGTTCTATGACTACTGTTCATTCTAATTCACCAAAAGATCTGGTCACAAGATTGGAGACAATGATACTGATGTCAGGTCTGAACTCAAATCCTTCCACTGCAAGGAGAATGATTGCATCTTCGATAGATATGATTATTCATTTAGGAAAACTAAAAAATGGCAGAAGGATTTTACTAGAAGTAAGTGAGTTAATAAACAAAAATGAATTTATTGGAAACAATACGGTTTTAGAAGTAAAAGATATTTTTAAATACAGGACAGAAGATACCGGGATAAATGATAATGAGCATAATGAGTTCTGCAGAGGTGATATTGTTTATACCGGCTACACACCAACATTTATGGATAAAATAAAAAGTCGGGGACTTAATTTTAATTATAAAGATGAAAATCTGGGATGAAATATTAATTTCTACTGTTTCAGTTCTGACAATAATATCCTTGCTTTACGGGTTGAAAAAAGCAGTTTCTGTATTTAGCCTAAAAACAAAAATATCATATGAAAATAGAAATTACAGAGAGTCTAAAGTAATAAAATTTCTTATTAATGTATATGGGACTGGTAGAAGGATACTGTCAGTATTTATATTTATTGTCTTAACCCTGGTTTTTTATTTATTATCTAGAAATTTTATTTTTAGCTTGTTTGTTGGTTTATGTCTGGAAATTTATATTACGGACCTGCTAAACGGGTTTGAAGAGAAAAGGAAGGAACTTCTTCACAGTCAACTGATTGAATTTATAAGTAATATGACAGTGCTATTAAAAGCAGGGAAGACAGTGAGAAGTATATTTAAAGATTCTGCTAATTGGTTTAAAGATCCTCTCGGCACCCATTTGCTGGAAGTGGCAAATGAACTTGAGCTTAATTCTACTCTTGATGAGGCTCTGGATAGATTTTCAGAAAAATGCAGAAGCAGGGAAGCTAACCTCCTTGTCAGTTCTTTAAAGATCAATAACAAAATAGGAGGGGATTTGATATCTATACTTGATAATATAGCTGATAGTATGCGCCATAACCTGAAATTAAAGTCACAAATAAAGACAATGAGCCTGCAAAGCAGATATTCCGGGAATATTATCTCTATATTTCCTATTATAGTTCTGGTTTTACTATATATTTTTATGAATAAAACTGTAGTGGATTTTTTTTCTACCAGTCCTGGAATTATTTTACTTTTTATAGGTGGAGTTCTGGAAATTGCTGGAGTGATAGTAATGAAGAAAATCACAAGTAATGGAAATTGATAAGGTCTAAAGTATGCTTATATATTTAATCGTATTCTCATATTACTTATTTCTATGTTCAGGCATATTTTATCTTATTAAAATTAAAGGTTATTACCAGGCCGGAAAAATTAGAAATCATCCCAAAAGGAAAAAGATTGTTGGTGGATTTGTAAATAAAATGAATTCTATTTCTCATAAAATTGGAAGGCTCCTAATTGGGAAGTACTGGTTTAAAATCAAAAAAGAAAATACGGAGCTTTTAAAATTATTGGAATTTGAAAATAAAATATCTCTTACTCTGGAATCTCTTATAGGATACAAGGCAATTTTATTTGTTTTATTTATGGTTGCAGGCGGTCTTGTTGGTAATAATCTAATAAACTCGGTTGTTTTAAGTATCACAGGAGGAGCGGCAGGCTATTTTATTCCGAATCTACTGCTCCGGAGTTTTAGGTATAGAAGACAAAAAGAAATAGATAAAGATTTACCATATGTTATTGATCTATTATCAGTAGCTACACTATCAGGGCAAAATATTTATAATGCCATAAAAATTGTAATTGAAAAATACAGGGGGAGCATTTGTGCAGAGTTTTCAAATTTTATAAAAGATGTAGATATTGGTATAGGGAAGTTTGAAGCTTACAGGAATTTAATAGATAAAAGCAGTTCAGAGGATTTTAAAAATTTTATTTTTCTTTTAATTCAGGCAGAAAAGTATGGTTCTTCAATAAATGAAATATTAAAACAGAAATCAAAACATATGAAGTTTGAGGCGTATCAGGATATTGAAAGAAAAACCAGGAGGATAACCATACTAACTTTATTTCCGCTGGTCTTTCTAATTCTGCCATCTTTTATAATATTAGTAGGAGGACCGCTTATATTTTCGATAGGCGGAAATATCCTGCAGTTCTGATTTTTTAGTCTTAACTTAATAAAATATCTTAAAACACGGGATTTCTAAACAAAATCATTAAAAATATATTTTTATGTATTTACACATTTGAATAAATGTGTTAAATTAGTAATATAGTTAAATGGGTATATGCACAATAGCATAAATTTTTTAGAAAGGAGGTGGGCAGTCTTATATTTAATTCTAATTTTTACGGAAGGAGGTGAGCAACATAAAACTAAAAAAGCTAGGTACCAGAATTAAATTCTGGTGCCAGAAAGGTCAATCTACTCTTGAGTATGCATTAGTTATAGCGATTGCAGGAATAATAAGCGCAATTTTAATTGCAGTTGGAAAGCCTATTATAATAGATGTTATTTCAAAGGTATTTAATAAGATAGCTTCTATGGTTTAAAACACTGCAAGAAGTAAATCATTCTCTGCAAATAGAAAAAATGGGAAACAGTTTTATTTTAAAAATTATGTCAGGAATAAAATGTCAGGAATAAATAAAGATAAAAAAACTTTAAGAATATTAACCGGTAGGTCAAAAGGCCAGGCCTCACTGGAATTTACTCTTGTTATTCCTTTTCTGGTTTTAATAATTTTAACTGTTTCCCATTTTGGTTTACTGGTTTATCAGAAAAATATATTGGAACAGGCAGCCCGTGAGGGAGCAAGAGTAGTTGCCACTACCAATTCCAGCCAGGAAGCTTACAGATGCATAAGGAAGGTCTGTTCAAGCCTTGACCAGGATAGGCTTGATATACAAATTACTCCAGGCAATAGTTCTTCCAGAAGAGTTGGAGATATGGTTGAAGTGGCTCTTTCTTATAAATGCACAGGTATTGCCCGCTTGCTGGAAAAATTTACGGGAAGGGATATTTTAATAAAAGCCAAAAGTAATATGAGGATGGAATGCTACTAAAGAATCTAAAAGCGCAAAATAAAGGGAATATTTCTTTTTTAACGTTAGCTGTGGTAGTAATATTTACGGTTTTATTCTTGCTTATTTTTGACCTCTGCCAGATTTTTATAGCAAGAGAGGAAACAAAGAATGCTTCAGATGCTGCTTCGCTGGCTGTTGCGCAAAATTTGTTATTTTTTGAGAATCTGGATTGCAATAAAATTGCTGAAGAGGTGGTCCGTAGAAATAACTGTATTCTTATTGAATGCAAATATGACTATGATGAGGTGCTGGTTACGGTGGAAAGGAAACTTGATTTTATTCTGGTAGGTAAATTTGTTTCAAAATACTGCAGCGTCAGGTCAACCTCTAAAGCTAAAGTAGTGTATCCATGGGACGGGCAATTTAACTACTGCAATACGTATAAGTTCAGTTACTAAAATTCTTGAAGAAATTTTTTTACCAATATTTTATAAAGATAGGAGGATTTATGAATTACGTGAATAATATATATTTACTTGGAAATTTAACACGGGATCCTGAAATAAAATATACAAACGAAGGAATAGCTATTACTGAGATGGGGCTTGCCGTGAATAAGAAGTGGACTGATAAAAATGGTAAAGAGTCCGAGACGGTGGATTTTTTTAATGTCACCACCTGGAACAATCTTGCTGAAAATTGTGCTGCTGCATTGAAAAAAGGGGACCGGGTTATATTAAGCGGTCACCTTAACTTAAGGAGCTGGGAGAGCAAAGAAGGAAAGAAATACAATATTACCAATATCACCGCCGATGTGGTAGCAGCAAGCCTGGAATTTAACCAGATAAAAATTCTGAAGAAAGATGTCATAGAAACAGAAGAAGGTGATAGTATAAAAAAAGATAAGGCTAAGTCAAAGACCGCATAAAGTTTTGAGAAAATAAGCCTGATTGGCTTAAAGCATAGAAAAGCCTCTAATATATTAGAGGCTTTCTATTATGGCTATAATTAATAGGAAATAATTATTTTAAGATAAGAGCTAAGATAATAAATATTTGCATTTATTTTGGTCAGTAATTAATATTTATTCCAAAGGTTAAGCTAAAAAATAATTAAAAATTGAATGGTTCTAAAGATTTAAGTCTAAATTAGACTAATTATAGTATAATTATTCAGATTATGTCTGGAAAGATAAGAAGGTGCAGGAGAGTGGGATTTAGAAAATCAGATTACGAAAGTTATGATTACAGCCAGTTCTGGGAAGATAATAAAAGACTATACGAAGATAGAGCTGAAAGACTGGCTTTAAGAAGACTGCTTGCCGGAGTTGATAGGGATAATAAGTTATTTTTTGATATCGGTTGCGGTTATGGCAGGCTGTTTAATGAATATAAAGATTTTGAGACTATAGTGCTGATTGACTATTCGATTAAAAATTTAAGGGATGCTAAAAACAAGATAGAAACCTTTTTAAAAAATGACCCGGAAAAGCTTTCAACCATACATTTTATTGCTGCTGATGCGGCTTCTCTTCCGGTAAAATCTAATTGTGCTGATGTAATATTGACTGTCAGGGTGGTGCATCATCTTGATAATCCTGAAAAGTATTTTACCGAAGTTGCAAGAATACTACGGGATAGGAGGCTTTATTTTCTGGAGTTTGCCAATAAAAGGAATCTTAAAAATATATTAAGGTTTACTACTGGCAGGATGGACACATCTCCGTTTAATTTAATACCTTCCCAGATAGGAGAGACTATACTAAATTTTCACCCGAAGCATATAGTGAACTTACTAAAAAGTAGAAACTTTACAGTAAAAAAATTAATAAGTGTATCTAACTTCAGGCTCAGTCTTTTAAAAAAATTTCCGGGTACAAAGACTCTTATATTCTTTGAAAAAATTTATCAGAAATTCTTTTCCTTTGCCCTTTTTGGACCAAGTGTTTTTTTAAAAAGTGTTTTAAGTAGGCCGGAGCCTGAAGGTGCTGCCGGTAACAAGAAAGTGGTTTTGGAAGATATTTTAATCTGCACCTCCTGCGGAAAGGATTCTCTTCTTTTTGATAAAAATAAAATTAAATGCAGAAATTGCGGCAGTATCTTCATAAAGGAAAATGGAATCTATAATTTCAAAATAAGTGTTTAGCTATTCTCTCTATACTAATCATCAGCTCCGACGAGTGATTTTTCTTCCCACTTCTAAAAAGCTGGTTTTTCTCTTAAAAGCGGGTTCTTGTAAAAGGTTGAGTATCCTGTTACAATTATGCTACAAAGTTTTATTTCAATCTTTAGCAAATAATAGTATTTTAATTTTTATAAAAAATTTATCGGGAATAGATTTTACAGATGGCAGAGAAAATATATTCTGAAGGTGTTATTTCAAGATTATCTCAATATTTAAAATACATAGTGCAGTTAAAGGAGCTTGGTAAAAGAACTGCAACCTCCGGGGATATAAGTAGTAATACAGGGGTTAATAGTGCGGAGGTGAGAAGAGACTTAATATATTTTAGGATAAAAGGTAAAAGAGGTGTTGGGTTTAATATCGATGACCTCATTAGTTCATTTAATAAGATTTTAGGCTATGATAGGTCTGTCCGCATTGCTTTAATTGGTGCAGGTAATTTAGGTAAGGCGATTTTAAAATATAAGATGCTGGATAGATTTGGCTTCAAGATAGAAAATGTATTTGATAATAACCCGGAAGTAATAGGTAAGGTTATATCAGGGTATGAAGTGCTGGATATAGGCCAGGTCAAGAATATATTTAAAAAAAAGAATATAGAAATATCAATACTAGCTGTTCCTCCCGGTTCTGCGCAAAAAGTTACTGATATTTTAGTTGAAGCTGGTGTTAAAGTAATAATAAATTACACTTCAGTTCCTATAAAGACTCCTCCAAATGTAAGAATTGAGACAACGGATCCTATTGAAAAATTACTACACACTCTGTATTATTTATCCCATACCGGATATGCAGAATATAAATAATTTCCTGGATATAGAGAATAAGTAAGATATGAATAAAGCCAAAGGTTGTTTTATTACAATACTCACCATTTTTATACTGGTTGTGTTTATATTTCTGTGTATCTCTCTTACGGATTTAAATGGAAGTGGAAACGGTAAGGATATATTACTGCTGGGTGTAGACGTAAGAGAAGAGAGTAATGGTTTTAAAGGTTTAACCGATACTATTATTATTTACCATATCAGCGGCTGGGGAAAGAAAGACAGCCTTATTTCCATTCCCCGGGATACACGGGTCCAGCTGGAGGAATACGGGTGGAATAAAATTAATGCGGCCTATAAATTTGGCGGCGAAGAAATGATCAAGCAGGAAATATACAAGCTGACCGGTATTGAGATTGATAGAGTAATGGTTATAAACTTCAATGGATTTAAGGAAATTATCGATATACTTGGAGGAATTGAGATTGTAGTAGAAGAGCCACTCCACGACGAATTATCTGGCGCGGATTTTGATCCCGGGACTTATACAATGAATGGTGAGCAAGCCTTATCATTTGCAAGATGCAGGGCAACTGCAAGAGCTGATATTGATAGGGTAGACAGGCAGAAGTATTTACTGAATGAAATTATAAGGCAAAAGTTTAATTTTTCCATGGTTATAAAAGCACCGCAAATTATTAAAGTTCTGATTAATGAAACCAGATCTGATTTTACAATATGGGATTTTGGTTCTACAGGATTTGTGTTATTATTTTCAAGTAAGGATATAAACCGTATTACGATACCAACAAAATCAGCTATGATAGACGATATAAGCTATCAGATTGCGGATGAAGATGAAGTAAAGGAATTTTTAAGTTACTATCTAAAATAAAAGCCTACTGTAACAGTATCAGGGTATCTGGTTTTAAAAATAAATCGGAGATAATAAAATATCTATATTTGCAAAAGAGAAATGATATACAACATTACAAGGGGTGATAGCAGTGGCTAATGATATGGATTTAAGCATAGCGAATATTTCGTCTCTTACAAGTAAAGTTGATTTTTTATTACAGGTTTCAAAAAAATCCAGGAAACTTGATTATTTTATAAAAAGAAATATACCTGCCAGTGAAAAAAGCTGGTTAAGTGATCTAAAAAGCTGGAAGCTTAATAGCAAGTGGCTTTTAAAAGTTTCAGATATCTGTCTTAAGGATTACGATCAGGTCTTTTTTGATTATGGTGAAGAACTCCTGGATTTGAATGATTCAAAAAATTATCAAACTTTTAGAGAAAAAATACTGGAAGAATTTATGTAACCATATTACTTATTTGGATGGTTATATAGATTGAAAAATATTCAGTGTAATTTATATTAATATTTTTTATTTTAGGAGTGGTTATGATTCCCAGATATACCACGAGAGAGATGGGCAGGGTATGGGATGATGAAAATAAATTCAGTAAGTGGCTTGAGGTTGAAAAAGCAGTAGCCAGAGCGCAGTCAGGTCTTGGTATTATTCCGAAAAAAGCTGCAGATGATATAAATAAGAAAGCTAAATTCGAAATTTCAAAAATAGACGAGATTGAGACTGAGACATATCATGATGTCATTGCTTTCCTGACCAATGTATCTTCATATATTGGAGATTCGTCTAAATATCTCCATTATGGGCTGACCTCATCAGATGTCGGCGACAGCGCTCTTTCACTGCAGATGCTTGAAGCAACAGATATAATTGAAAAGAAAATAAAAAAGATTCTAAATATTTTAAAATCCAAATCTAAAAAGTATAGCCATACAGTTATGGTGGGCAGAACCCACGGGATCCATGCAGAGCCAACCACTCTAGGGCTTAAGTTTTGTATGTATGCTTTTGAGATGGCAAGAAACCTTGAAAGACTGAGGCAGGCAAGGGAAAATATTAGATATGGAAAAATATCCGGTGCTGTTGGCACTTATGCCAACACATCCCCTGAAATCGAGAAAAAAGTCTGTGATATCCTGGGCTTAAAACCATCACCTGTATCCACCCAAATTCTTCAAAGAGACAGGCATGCACAATTAATTTCAGCTCTGGCAATTTGTGGAGCCACTCTGGAAAAAATAGCTCTTGAAGTCAGGAACTTACAAAGAACAGATGTTAAGGAAGTTGAAGAACCTTTCGCCAGAGGACAAAAAGGTTCTTCTGCCATGCCACATAAGAAAAACCCTATTATCTGTGAAAGAATATGCGGACTGGCACGGGTTTTAAGATCGTATGTAACAACTGCTATGGAGAATATTGCATTATGGCATGAAAGGGATATATCACATTCTTCAGCGGAAAGAATAATAATTCCCGACAGTTTTATC
>PEXF01000077.1:2985-5402 GCA_002779205.1 Candidatus Hydromicrobium americanum | reverse complement strand
AAGGCTTGAATATAATCGAATCAAATATGAAAAGAAATCTAATGAAATACGGGGGAATTATTTTCTCGCAGAGGGTGCTGCTGGAACTTATAAAAAAAGGGATGAGTAGAGAAGATGCTTATGCTCTTGTCCAGAAGGCAGCTTTAGAGGCATGGAGTAGTGAAGGTAATTTTAAAGAAAACCTGATGAAAGAAGAAAAAGTGCTATCTTTTTTAAGCAGGGATGAATTAGAGGAACTATTTGACGTTAAATATCATTTAAGATACGTAGATAAAATTATTGATAGGTTAGAATGTATTTAAGGATAAAAAGTATGTACTAGTTCAGAATCAATTTGTATTTTTAAGTTGCAGTAAAGATAAGGGAATGAAGGGATAATGCAGCTGTTTTACCGGCGTATCGATAAGAATTTTGAATATTGTTACTACATTGAGACTTCCAGGCCACTTACCAGATCAGAATTAGGGATACTCAGTTGGCTTCTTGCAGAAACATTCGAAAAAGAAAATTTTGGAGAGAAATCGTTTCTTGATAATGGCAAGCAAAGCATAATCGAAATCGGTCCCCGATTGAATTTTGAGACAGCACTTTCGACAAATGCTGTTGCCATCTGCCACGCATGTGGACTAGCGAAGGTCACCCGTATTGAACTCTCAAGACGGTATGCCCTGCCTGTGGAAACTGACCGGTCACAATTTACAAGTGCACATTGCGACCGGATGACAGAGTGTGTCTATCCCGGACCGCTGGAAACATTTGAAGTTGGAATTGTGCCGGAGAAAGTATACACGGTGCCGTTGATAGAAGAGGGTATTGAAGAACTTAAGAAATTTAACCGTAAAATAGGACTTGGAATGGATGAGTGGGATATCAAGTTCTACTATGACCTGTTTGTAAATAAGATAGGAAGAAACCCCACCAATGTGGAATGTTTTCAACTTGGCCAGGCTAACAGCGAACATTCGCGTCACTGGTTTTTTAAAGGTAAACTTTTAATTGATGGTAAGGAAATTTCTGAAACCCTGCTTAAGATAATAAAATCGCCGCTTATTGCCAATCCTTCTAACAGCGTAATTGCGTTTAAGGATAACTCTAGTGGTATTACCGGGTATAAAGTCTGGACCATCATACCAGAATATCCGGGGGTTTGTTCCCCGTTTTGCAAGTACCAGTTTACCTATCATCTCATATTTACTGCTGAGACGCATAACTTTCCGAGTGGTGTGGCGCCATTTCCAGGAGCTGAAACCGGGACCGGAGGAAGGATACGTGATGTTCAGGCAACTGGAAGAGGGGGTCTGGTTATTGCCGGTACAGCAGGATACTGCACCGGTAATTTAAACATTCCTGGATATACGATTCCCGGAGAGGATGATAAATTTCTCTATCCTTCGAATCTCGCTTCTCCACTGAAGATTATGATCAGGGAAAGTGATGGCGCGTCAGATTACGGGAATAAATTTGGTGAGCCTGTAATCCAGGGTTTTACCAGAACATTTGGCTTAAGACTCCCTGGTGACGAGCGGCGTGAGTGGGTAAAACCGATTATGTTTACCGGTGGTATCGGCCAGATTGATTACCGTCATATAAAGAAAGAAATAGCAGAGCCGGGTATGAAAATTGTGCAGGTTGGCGGCCCTGCTTACCGTATCGGTGTGGGTGGCGGTGCTGCCTCCAGTATGGTCCAGGGAGAAAATAGAGAAGAACTTGATTTTAATGCTGTGCAGCGTGGGAATGCCCAGATGGAACAGAAGATGAACCGGGTAATCAGGGCATGTATTGAAATGGGTGACAGGAATCCTATTATGAGTATCCATGACCAGGGCGCTGGCGGACCATGTAATGTTCTAACTGAACTCGTTGAACCAGCAGGTGGTAGAATTGAAATCCGCAATATACAGGTTGGAGATAAGACTATGTCAGTACTTGAGATATGGGGCGCAGAATACCAGGAGCGGAATGCTTTTCTCATTAAGGCGGAGCATTTAGAAGGGTTTCAGGCTATATGCCAGAGAGAGAAAGTTAACTGCGAAGTCCTTGGGGAAATCACCGGTGATGGACAGATCGTAGTTCATGATAGCTGGGATAAATCAAATCCAGTTGACCTTAATCTTAATGAAATCTTGAGCAATATTCCTCAAAAAACCTTTAATCTGGAAAGTATTTCTGGGAAGTTAAAACCACTTGAGCTGCCCTGCGATATTTCAATTGAAAATGTCTTAGAGCTTATATTCAGGTTGCCATCAGTGGGGTCCAAAGGATTTCTGGTAAGAAAGGTTGACCGGAGTGTAACCGGACTTATTGCGCGGCAGCAGTGCTGCGGTCCATTACAGCTCCCTGTTTCCAATGTGGCAGTGGTGGCACAGAGTCATTTTGGACTCACCGGTGCTGCAATTGCTATTGGAGAACAGCCGGTT
>PEXF01000077.1:0-2922 GCA_002779205.1 Candidatus Hydromicrobium americanum | reverse complement strand
GTCTGGGCACTTATAAGCGACCTTACACATATAAAGTGTTCGGTAAACTGGATGTGGGCTGCAAAGCTTCCTGGTGGTGGTGCTGCTCTCTATGATGCAGCAGTCTCTCTGGGTGAATTGATGACAGAAATTGGTATTGCTGCTGATGGTGGTAAAGACAGCCTTTCCATGGCAGCGCAAGTAGGAGATGAAATTGTAAAAGCTCCCGGACAGGTGGTTATCTCTGCTTACAGTTCAATGCAGGATATTACTAAAGTAGTAACTCCTGACATCAAGCGGCCGGGTGAAAGCAAGCTGATGTTTGTTGATATTGCTCAGGGCAAAAACCGTCTTGGCGGCTCAGCACTGGCTCAGGTATTCGGGCAAATAGGTGATGAATCTCCGGATATCGAAAGTCCTGTTCTTCTGGCAGAGGCTTTTAAAGCAATACAGAAGATGATAGGAGAAAATTTAATTCTTGCCGGTCATGATAGAAGTGACGGTGGGCTTATAACCACCTTAGTTGAAATGGCACTGGCAGGAAACTGTGGAATAGTAATTAAACTCCCTGAAAAAATAGAAGTAACTGGCCAGCTGTTTTCCGAGGAACTGGGATTGGTTCTGGAATACCTGCCAGGGTGTGAGGAGGCAATTATTGATATTTTAGATAAATTCAGTATTCCCTTTATGATTTTAGGCAGCACCCGGAAAAAACGGCAGGCGGTTATTTACCAGGGCGATGAAGTTAAACTGAATGTTGATATGCCAACTCTTCTGGCCTGGTGGGAGTCGACAAGTGACGAGCTTGAGCGGCACCAGATGAATGAGGAGATAGCAGAGAAACAAAAGAAGGCTCACGACCGGCCTGGTCCTTCGTATCACCTATCTTTCCGGCCGGAGGATACTTCGCCAGAACTGTTAAAGAGACCGGAAAAACCCAGGGTAGCAATCATCCGTGAAGAGGGCAGTAATGGTGATAGGGAGATGACCTCTGCATTCTTTAGAGCTGGATTTGAACCCTGGGATGTCACTATGACTGACTTACTTAAGTATGATATCACTCTCGAGAAGTTTAGAGGTGCAGTATTTGTGGGAGGATTTTCTTATGCTGACGTTCTGGACAGTGCCAAAGGATGGGCTGGTATTATCAGGTTCAGTCCGGAGCTGCGGGAGATGTTTGATGTTTTCTACAGACGGGCAGATACTTTCTCATTAGGTGTTTGTAACGGCTGCCAGCTTATGACTCTTCTTGGCTGGGTACCCTGGAAGGGAATTCCTGAAACTAAACAGCCGAGATTTATCCGCAATCCTTCAGGGCGGTTTGAGTCCAGATGGGTAACTGTAAAGATTTTAAAAAGTCCTTCTATTATGCTCAAGGGTATGGAGGATTCAATTCTCGGTATATGGGTGGCACACAGAGAGGGTTATCTGCACTGTCCGGATCCCCAAATCCTGTCCGATGTGTCTGATGGAGGCCTTATGCCTATACTTTATGTGGATGACAGAGGAATGCCTACAGAGAGGTACCCATTTAATCCCAATAGTTCCCCATCCGGGTTTACTGCTTTGTGCTCACCGGATGGAAGGCATCTTGCTATGATGCCTCATCCTGAAAGGACATTTCTACTCTGGCAGTGGCCGTGGATGCCAGAAAGCTGGAAATCTAATTTGAAGGTTTCTCCATGGTTAAAGATGTTCCAGAATGCCAGGAAGTGGTGTGAGAAAAACAACTAAATCTTCTCAAATTCCTTTATTTATTTTAATATTTTATTTGTTATAATAACCTTGTTTGTTTCATGAAATAAAAGTAAGCTGTGTTATTTTATATAGTGACGGAAGCGTAAAGTTAATAGAGTTTTTAAGCTAAAGCTGAAGGATAAAAATTAAATTATAAAAATTAGTTAATGAAATGATAAGTAGAATATTATATAGAAAGATTAATGAAAAATGCGGAGTATTTGGTATATATGCGCCTGGTAGAAGGGTAGCAGAAATAATATTTTATGGGCTTCAGGCACTTCAGCATAGGGGCCAGGAAAGTGCTGGTATAGCTGTATCCGATGGAGAGAATATCTTGATCTTTAAAGACCTAGGCCTGGTATCCCAGGTGTTTAATGAGCAGAATATTGCCCCTCTTCAAGGCCATATTGGAATAGGGCATACACGGTATTCTACCACGGGAATGAACATCTGGAAGAATTCACAGCCACTTTACCGGATGTTTAAAAATGAAAGTTTTGCTATAGCTCATAATGGAAATCTGATTAATGTTAAAGAAATTAGAAATGAACAGATAAAAAAAGGCGCCAGTTTCGAAACTACTACAGATACTGAAGTTATAGCGTCACTCATAGAAAGCTCGGAGAAAGAAAATATTGAGGACGCAATTAAAGAAGCAACCGGTAAGATAAAAGGCTCTTACTCCCTGGTTATATTAACTAAAGATGAGGTCTTCGGAATCAGGGACCCGCATGGATTCAGGCCGCTGGTGCTGGGCAGCCTTGAAGGCAGCTATGTCATAGCTTCAGAGACCTGCGCGCTGGATATAATTGATGCAAAGTTCATTAGAGAAATTGATCCCGGTGAGATTGTGGTATTGGATGAAAATGGCATGAGGTCACAAATGATGCTTCCCGTAGATAGGATTTCTATGTGTGTGTTTGAACTTATCTATTTTGCAAGGCCTGACAGTTATATGCATAATAAAAATATGTTTGAAGTAAGGCATAGATTGGGACAGGAACTGGCAAAAGAATCTCCTGCTGATGCTGACATAGTTATTCCTGTACCTGATTCAGGTACCCCTGCTGCAATTGGGTATTCCGCAGAATCTAAAATACCATATGCAGAGGGTTTTATTAAAAATAGATATATTGGAAGGACTTTTATTCAGCCAAAGCAGGAAACCAGGGAGATAAGTGTTAAGCTTAAGTTAAATCCTTT
>PEXF01000142.1:4344-5057 GCA_002779205.1 Candidatus Hydromicrobium americanum | reverse complement strand
ATAATTAAAAAATTTAGTATTTTTGCTTTCAATTGAAAGATGTACCAAATTTTAATTGAAACCTATGCTGCTTATTAATAATTAATTCTGTTTTTTAAAAAGACAAAGCCAGAAATGTCTTGTATATAATCAGTTAGAAATAATTTTTCAAAAATAGTATTATTATAATAAATAAAAAAAGCTAAAACTTTTATGAAAAATAATATTAAAATAAAAAGCAAAGAAATAATTTTACCTGAAAAATTAAAAGCGATTTTATGGTCTAAAAATATTAAAGCTATAAATCCTGAAACTGATAAGGTTTATATAATCCATCAAGTTTTATCTTATGGAGACATTAGTGAAATAAAGTTGCTTTTAAAAATTTATTCACTCAAAGAGATTAAAGATATTTTTTTAAATTTTCCAAAGAAAATTTATACAAAGCCTGTTTTTTTGTTTGTTAAAAATTATTTGCTTAAAATAAATAAAGAACTTGATGAAAAATATTATGTCAAAAGTTTCTCTAAATGTGTTAAGTAAAACAGAAAAAGATGTTCTTTTCGACTTAAAAGATTTTTTTAAAGTAAATGGGATGTTATCAGGCGGGACAGCTCTTATGCTTCAACTCCCTTTTAGAAAATCTTACGATTTTGATTTATTTTTCCCTTACAAAATTCCTGATAATTTTTTGCGAAAAGTTTCGAAAATTTTTAATTCAAATATAAAAGTTT
>PEXF01000142.1:1205-4323 GCA_002779205.1 Candidatus Hydromicrobium americanum | reverse complement strand
CAGATTCAATCGTACTATCTTCATTTAAAGATATTGCTTCTGATAAAGCTTATGCTATAGGTAGAAGGCCAGAGTACAGGGATTACGTAGATTTGTTTATAGTTTTGAAAAATGATTTTAACCTTAGACAAACAATTCTTGACGCAAAAGAGAAATTTAAGGGAGAATTTTCTGAAAAATTATTTTTATCCCAACTGGTTTATTTTGAAGATTTAAAGGACTTAACCGTTGAGTTCATAAAAGAAGAATACAATACTGACGAAATAAAAGATTTTCTTAAACGAGCAGTAAATGAATTAACCCTGAAGTGACACATCTTCTTCCCAGCATCTTATGAATTATTTTATGATAACCATTGCTTTATTTTTCCAAAAAGGTTCAATACGGATAAATTGATAAGCCTACTCTTGACAATTGGTAATACTTATATTATAAAGTAATTACTTTAAATTAAGTAATTGAGAGAAGGGATAATATGAAAGAGATAGTAACTACCATTACTAAAAAGGGTCAGGTTACGATTCCGGTTGAAATAAGGCGTCTCTTAAGTCTTAAAGCAAAAGATAAAGTTGCCTTTAGTATTGAAAATAATAAGGTGCGGATTGCTCCAGCAAAATATACTATTGAAACTGTATTTGGTGCTATTAAACCTTTGAAGAAACCAGAGGAATTTAATAATCTTAGAAAAATAGCCATTAAAGAACATACTGATAAGGTTGTAGAAGAGATGAAATAATGAAATTTTTAGACGCAAATGTAATTCTTCGCTACCTCACATGTGATGATCCTAAAAAAGCAGAGAAGTGCTATGAGTTGTTCCAGAAAGTAAAAAGAGGTGAAATTAAATTGATAACTTGTGAAGCTGTCATTGCCGAGGTGATATATGTGCTTTCCTCACCAAGTCTATATAATTTACCAAGGGATAAGACCAGTTCACTGTTGCTACCTATAATAAATCTTAAAGGGATCAAGCTACCTCAAAAACGCCTCTATATTAAGGCTTTAGATATTTATTCATCTAAAAATATAGACTTTGAGGATGCTCTGATTGTTGCTTATATGGAAAGGCGCAAGATAAAGGAAATCTACAGTTATGATAGAGATTTTGATAAGGTAGAGGAACTAAAACGGTTAGAACCGTAATAAACTTATTTTTTTCTAACAGTTTATTCTTAATTAAATGATAATAGATTAAATTTGCCCTTGATCTGTTGTATATTTTAAGAATATTTTATTTGAGGAGAGCTTGTAAAATGATAGATGAAACCAGAGTAGATAAAAACTTAAAAGAATTACTAAGCCTTGATGTAAAAAAAATTACCAGAGATAAAGCAGAAGATATTATAGGAAGATTAAGAGATGAGATAAACAAACATAACTACTTTTACTATATAAAAGACAGTCCTATTATAAGTGATACTGAATATGATAGGCTTTATAGAAATTTAGAAGAATTAGAAAAAAAATTCCCTGATCTTATAACCAGTGATTCTCCTACCCAAAGAGTGGGAGCTCCTATAGAGGGAGGCTTCCCCACAGTTGAGCATGGAGAAAAAATGCTAAGTCTTCAGGATGCTTTTAGCTATGATGAACTAAAAGATTTTTTAAAAAGAGTATATAAGGATTTAGAAGTAAGCGAAGATAAAGTTGATTTTGTATGTGAGCTTAAAATAGATGGTTCTGCAGTTTCTCTTATTTATGAAAATAGTAGGTTTTCTCGAGGTGCAACCAGAGGAGATGGAGTAGTTGGAGAGGATATTACTTCAAATCTAAAAACCATAAAATCTATTCCTCTAAAACTTCTTAAAAAAGAAAATGTAAGTATCACTTCAAAACTTGAAGTAAGAGGAGAGGTCTATCTTGCGAAAGATGAATTTGAAAGAATAAATATGCAAAGAGAAGAGGAAGGACTTTCCACCTTTGCAAATCCCAGAAATGCTGCTGCGGGCTCACTTCGCCAGATTGATCCTAAGATGACTGCTAAAAGGAATCTAAATATATTTATATATGGAGCAGTAAATACTGAAGAACTTTCTACAAGAACTCACTTTGAAATACTAAATTATCTAAAAGAAGTGGGTCTAAGGGTAAACCCTCATATTAAAAAAGCCAGTGGTTTTGAACAAATAAAAAGATATTGTGATGAATGGGAGAATGAGCGGAAAAAACTTCCTTATGAAACAGACGGAATAGTAATAAAGGTAGACGATTTTTCTTACCAAAAAAGGCTGGGTCAAACATCTAAGAGCCCCCGGTGGGCCATTGCCTATAAATTCCCTCCCGAAGAGGAAGTTACGCGTATTCTGGATATAAAAGTCAGCGTTGGCAGGACCGGGGCACTGACTCCGGTGGCAGTTCTCAGGCCGGTAACAGTGGCAGGATCCACTATTTCCCATGCTACCCTGCACAATGAAGATGAGATAAGAAGAAAAGATGTCAAAGTCGGTGACTGGGTGGTGGTGCATAAGGCAGGAGATGTCATACCTGAAATTGTAAAAGTTATAAAAGAAAGAAGAGACGGCAACCAGAAAGAATTCAGGATGCCCGAGAAGTGTCCTGTGTGCGGGTCTGATGTTATAAAACCTGAAGGAGAGGTGGCATTACGGTGTACTTCAATGGCATGCCCTGCCCAGCAGTACGAGAGGATCGTTCACTTTACTTCAAAAGGGGCTATGGATGTAGAAGGGCTGGGGCCTGCTATTGTGGAGAAGCTCCTGGATAAAAAGTTAATCAAAGATTCAGCGGATATTTATTACCTGAAGTATGATGATATTTTTTCACTGGAAAATTTTAAAGAAAAGTCGACTAAAAATTTGCTTGGTGCAATAGAGAAAAGCAAGAAAAAACCATTGTCAAGACTTCTTTTTGCAATGGGAATCAGATATGTTGGCTCCCATACTGCGGATGTGCTTACAAGAGTGTTTGCGGACCTTGACAGTTTGATGCATGCAGTATACGAGGAAATTGAAGAAATAAAGGAGATTGGACCAAAAATAGCAGAAAGTATAATTTCCTTTTTCAAGCAGGAGCAAAATCTTAAAGTAATAGAGAAATTAAGAAAAGCCGGAGTCAATTTCAGCCCGGAGTTAAAAAAGGTAACAAAAAAGGAAGCCTTTGC
>PEXF01000142.1:0-1174 GCA_002779205.1 Candidatus Hydromicrobium americanum | reverse complement strand
AATGATTTTTCAAGGGATGAGGCTAAAGAGATTATTGAAAATTTTGGGGGCAGGGTAACTTCAAGCGTCAGCAGAGGTACCGATGCTGTTCTTGTGGGCGAGGATCCTGGAAGTAAATTGGACGATGCCCGAAGGTATAATATCAGATTAATATCTGAAGAAGAATTTAAGAAAATGATAAAGGACTAAGTTTTTATAAGTTTTTAAATATGACTGGCAATAAATTAAAAGAGACAAATTCAACTGAAAAACAGAACAATGTTTTAAATATAAAGTGGAATGCCCTTGATGCTGTAATTTCCTTAATATTTTTGACGGTTGTACTTGTAGGCATTTATTTTGGGTCTGTAAAACTGTTTGAAATACTGGATGGCGAGCAGTTCTTTAACTCTTCCAATATTGGCAATGCAAGCTTTACTGTGCTATATGGAATTCAGACAGTGCTTATGCTGGGGGTGGTCTGGTTTTTTGCCATGTTCCGGAGGAAGGCAAATTTAAGAGATCTTGGACTACGGTATTACAGTATCGCAAAAACCATCTGGTACTCTTTTCTTTCACTGCTTGCTATTTTTTTTGTCAGCTTCCTGTATGTGTTTTTAATGAATTCACTGTTTGGGATAGAAGCCCCTGAGAGCAAGATTGAAATACTTGTCGGAAACAGAAGCATATCAAGCAATATCCTGCTTGTAGTAGTGGCGGTGATTGCCCCTTTTAGCGAAGAAGTTTTTTTCAGAGGATTTTTGTACTCAGCATTTAAGAAAAGCTGGGGCGTCAATGTTGCACTGCTTTTGTCCTCCTTTTTATTTGCCATAGTCCACCTGGAATTATATAGTTTCATACCTCTTATAATTATTGGGTGGCTTCTGGCTTATCTGTTCGAAAAAACAAAATCCCTGCTTGTGCCAATCTTTTTGCATGGAGTGTACAACCTTATTCTAATATTGATTTTACTGGGAAGGCTGGAAATTATAAAAATGTATTAATAGGGAAAAATATTTGTTAAAATGTTATAAAAACCCGCCAAGAAAACCCCGTCCGCTTGTGGCGGGGATGAATTAGCAAAAGATTTTCAAAAAAGGATAGTTTATGGAAAGAATTTCTAAAGATGATGTGAAGCATGTGGCAGAACTGGCGGAACTGGAATTCGGTGAAAAGGATATAGAAAAAATTACCT
>PEXF01000008.1:2936-4359 GCA_002779205.1 Candidatus Hydromicrobium americanum | reverse complement strand
CAAAAAATAATTTCAGTTTTTAAAATAATATGGAAAATTATGATTTTATGTGGGTTTTAACAATGAAATCTCGGACAAGCTCCTAGTTAAAAAATTAAACTCTTTTTTAAGTATGGCCATTTTCGATTTAATTAAATTTTTAATCTTTTTACTGGTTTCCTTTAAATTTTCTACTGCTTCTGCTTTATTTAATATGACTATCTCTCCAGCAACCGAAGGCGTGGCAGCACGTTTATCTGCTACAAAATCTGAAATAGTATAATCTGTTTCATGCCCAACTGCCGAAATTAAAGGCACAGAACAGTCAAATATTTTTTCAGCCAGTTTCTCAGTATTAAATGCCCACAGGTCTTCCAGTGAACCTCCTCCTCTGGCTAATATTATTACATCTACCCCATACTGGCACAGATCATCTATTGCCTTACAAATTTCACCACTTGAGGTAATCCCCTGAACATTAACATCTCTTATTATAAGATGGAAATTTTTAAATCTACGCTCCAGGACTGAAATGATATCTCTTATTACTGCACCGCCAACAGAGGTTGCTATACCTATTTTATTTGGAAGAATGGGAATATTTTTTTTATGTATACGGTCAAAATATCCTTTTTTTTCTAATTTTTCTTTTAATTGTTCAAATGCTAAAATCAGAGAACCTTTACCTACAGGCCTGGCATCCAGAGCTACTATCTGATATTCTCCCCTTTTTTCATAAACAGAAACATAACCATTTATTAAAATATGCAGGCCTTCTTCTATGTTAAAAAGTAAATTTTTATTATTATTATGAAACATAACCACCCTGATCTTGGAATTTTCATCCTTCAAATCAAAGTACATATGCTTCTTGTCGTGGAAATAGAAATTGCTTACTTCTCCTTCTAACCATATATCTGAGTAATTTGATTCAAGATTTTTTCTTATTTCAAGATTAAGCTCACTAACAGTGTAGATTTTTGATTTTAAGGTTTTATTGTCTTCCATTTATTGTTTACTGCAGATTCCAGCAAATACTTAAGATTTAGTTATTTTTTTTATCTGATACACTGCTGGTTTCTTTTTTACCTGAGGATTTGGTTTTAGATTTTTTATTATCTTTTTCTTTATTTGTTGAAACACTGGTATTATTAAAATTCCCTGAACTGGATTTATAATCCGTAGTATAAAACCCGGATCCCTTAAAAATTATCCCCACAGGCGAAAATAATCTATTAGCATTAGAATCACAATAAACACATTTTATATTGCCATCACCGCCAATTTTTTGAAACTTATCAAAAATTCTCCCACAGTTTTCACATCTATAGCTATATATAGGCATATATTTATTTCCTTCTTAAAAAAATCATTTAAAAAATATATATCAATTAAAGATTTTAGTCAAATATTTTAAAGTAACTTATAGCCAATATCAAAAATA
>PEXF01000008.1:631-2916 GCA_002779205.1 Candidatus Hydromicrobium americanum | reverse complement strand
TTGTTAAATCTCGCATTCTGACAATTAAATGAAGAAAATAAATATAATTATTTTAATTATTTACACCATAATTCTGATAATAGTTTCAATAACCGTTATGCAAAAGAGGCCGGATATTGAAAACATCTACTTAAGTTCTGACAGAGACTCTAGTTTTGACAAATTAAAGCAAAACAATAATTATTATTTTGACAGCCGGAATCTAGATATCTATCTTATAATAGAAGTAAAGCACCTTACCACCGAAGATGAAATAAAAGTGGAGTGGGAAAAAATTGAAAATAGTTCCTACAAAATAATTCAGAAAAATATTGTAAACCCGGAACAAAAGGGTTCAGGAAAGATTATAATTTCATTAGTTAAAAAAAATGATATGTACCCTCCTGGAAACTATAATGTAAGAATTTATTTAAATGGAAGCAGTAAAATTTCCAAAAAATTCTACATCTCAGATAAAATCTAATTGACTTTTGTATATTCAGATCCTACTTTACTGAATTCGCTTTTTACCCTTTGAAATATTAATTCCAATATTCCATTTACCACATTATCAAGATTATAGTTTTCAATAATTCTAACATTTTTCTCTTTTGCCAATTTTTCTATATAATCCTGAATCATCATGATTTTATCCAGATGCTTTATATATTTATCCATCGGCCTCGAACCCTGGGTCTCAACAGTTCTCTTGGTGAAGTGTTCTTTATGAATGTTTTTATCAGGTACTGATATAACTATCTGCTGGACTATAGCTCTGGACGAATATTCCCTGAGATCCAGGTAACCTGGCACTACGTGTGCGCCTTCTATAACAATATCTGATTTTTCCTCGATATTTCTCTTTATTATTGCTTCTATACCTACATTCACTGCCAGTACCTGTTCCCTGAAACCCAGAATAACCGGTTCTACTCCAGAAGGAGGAAGAGTTAGATTTTTATATGCATTATAAGAAGAGCCTCTAAGAGGCCTTATTAATTTCTCAGATACCGAAGCTCTCATTACTTCTCTTACGGCATCTGTAGAAGCTACCCTGGTTATATTTAATCTATTGGCCAGTATAGTAGCTATGGTCGATTTTCCTACACCGGTTGATCCTCCAATAAGTATTATAATTGGTTTTTCAAGTTTACCAACGGATTGCCAGAGCAAATATCTCTCAGCATATTCTAAATTAACTTTGTCTTTTATAAAACTGAACGCCAGGGATCTTAATTCACCAAGAGACAGTGAATATATTTTATTCTTTAGAAAATAATCCTGAATCTCAAGCGCAATCTTATAAGCAGTTAAAATATCCAAACCGGTTACCGAAATAGATGAAGCAAGTATTCCTTTGGAAAAGGGCAGACCACCTTTTTTATCGGAAATTACTATTACCCTGGGGCTTGCTTCATTTTCACTTCTCAAACCCATGTCAATTTTTCTCCCCCTGAGAATATTTTTTTTAATTCCTTTTCTAAGACTCCCTTAACACCTAATATAATGGGAATGTTATTCATATATATTATTTCTTTTTTATGCTTAAAAGCATAATCCGTTAAAACATCTACTGAAGCTGCCTTCAATTCTGTCAGTATTGCGTCATAATCCTTAGTTTTTTCCAGATCCTTTCTAAGTTCTTCTCTACTTCCCAGGTTAAAACTCATTTGCTCAACCCTGCAGTTAAAATTATTTTCTACATAATTTTTAATTATAGGTTCAATGATTTTATTGGCAGTCATAGCTATAAAAATCTTTTTACCCCCAATATCAGATAAAGGCTGCGGCCTAAAAACTGTTTTTATAATCTTAGCCTTTGAATTTATTTTTTTAATTTCATTTTCTAAAAAAATTACTTTATTCCGATCAGCCAACGGCTCCTCACACATTGTAATGATTATCAAATCTGCAGATATTATTCTATAAATTCCCAAATAGCCTATTATATTTTCCCAGCTCTGGCCGGCACCTATTACACATATACTCGCATCTGTTTCCACATCCGGGATAGAAGCACCGCTTCCTTCTATTATTATCAGGTCAGGATTTAATTTTACAGCAATATCTATACCTTCTTTTATATTAGTCATAAAAATCTTACCTCCAAAACCTCCTCCACATCTTCTGCAGCCAACAGCGGTAATCTTGCTGGTAAGGGCATCTTCTATATAATCTGAGCTCGCATGCATACCCTTATTACTGATACTCAGGAGATATTCAGGAGTAATATCTATTTTATTACCTCTAATGATCTGGGGACTTCTAGGTCCTCCTCTACCCATAGCAACAACACAAACATTAAC
>PEXF01000008.1:0-534 GCA_002779205.1 Candidatus Hydromicrobium americanum | reverse complement strand
TGTATATCTTCTTTCTCATAAGAAAATAAAAAGTCAGGACCCATGTAACTGCATTTATTTGCAAGACAAAAAGAAGCTATTTTCATTCTAATTATATAATTTACTACGGGCTCGTCACTTAAATCATAAACAATATCAGGCTTAAAATATTCAAGTGCTGCTTTAAAATCTATATCAATATCTTTAATTGTATAAACTTCTTCGCCAAAAAAATCCTCTAGATTATTTATCACCAATTTCTCAGTTCCGCCAAGGAAAATAATACCCTTAAAATTGCCAGGATAGATTTTCTTGAGCATCGCTACCGCATCATAGGTTACCTGTGGATAATGCTCACCATCTACTAATGCAATTAGATTTTTACCCTTATTGTTTTTTCTCTTTAATAAACTTATCACAGAGTTTACTCTTTTTCTCTTTTCTTTTTATACCTAAAATTTTTTCAATTCTATCAAAAGGTGACCTTCTGTATATATCAATTTCTTTCTCCCTGACATATATAATATTATAACTGGGTTCAATCTTTCCTCTTAA
>PEXF01000133.1 GCA_002779205.1 Candidatus Hydromicrobium americanum | reverse complement strand
GCTAAGATTCGTCTTATTAATATTAAAAATAGCATCACTTATAAGATACTAAGAGGAATTATTTATTTTCAGAAAGATTTTTTTATAAATAGGGATGACCCATATTCACTCAAAGTACTTTCGTTTCTAGATGTAAGTAAATGGGTAAGTGATAACTTTAAAAATGGCTTATATGTTGACAGTAGCAGAATATCAAGAGCAATTAATGGTAAATCAATTATAACTAAGTATGGTCATGAAATAGGGCTAAAAGAACTATTTCCTTCATCAAGAGATATAAAAAAAAATATGTTAAAAAAATCCTTTACTTTGAACGTATAGGTGTGGATAAAGGTATACTAAAAGTAGCTTATAATGATAGAAAGATTGCAGAAAAAGTAAAGGCTATAAGTGGGATTGATATTTCAAGGAGAACTGTTGGGCAATGTCGAAAAGAGCTTGGAGTTGCTGATTCTTATAGAAGGATAAAAACATATTATCCACCTATAAGTTTTGATTATTCTTGCTTTTTTCCTTTCAATGGCCAATCAGTTAAAAGAAATGTACCAAAAAAATCAGGAGTATATGAGTTAAGTACAGACAGTTTAGAGATTGAATATCCAAAAGGAAAATCAAAGGTTTTTTATTTAGGAAGTACAAAAGATATTGAAAAGAGATTATTAGAGCATTTAGGGTTTAGCGGAAGAAACGGAGGTATAAAGAATTTTTGCAAAGATTACAGCTGTTTATTTCGGTATAAATTATGTTCAGAAAATTGGAATAAAAAAGAAAGGGAATTATACAATAATTTCATTATGTCGTTTGGGAGAGCGCCTGAATGTAATAATATAAAACCGTAGCAAAAGGTTTTTATTTCTAGTTGATGTGGAGTTATGGAAAGTTAATGCCATTAGTTCAGGTTAGGGGAAAATCACAGGTTACAATTCCTATTAAAATCCGAAAGGCTTTAGGGAGCTTTAGAGGACGTCAAAAAAGGCAGGATAAAAGAGTTTAAAAGTGCAGAAGAATTAACAAATGATAAAGCCGAAGCAATTGCCAAAGCAATGGCTGCAGATATTGTTGAGATATATTCGGTAAATGAGGCTGGCACATCTTACCCGGGACATATAACCTATGAGTCCGCAGACCAGTTAAAAGCTGTGCAAGCCACTGTTCCTCCGGTCATATTGCCGCAGGAACTTGAAATAAAAGCAAATATATCAGTCATCTATATTTTTAAATAATTAGGAAACTATCTATATAAATATTTAAGGTATATCATCTCTTAAAAAAATTTAATTACTTCTCCGACGGTTGCTTTCTAACCTGTTCTGAAGCAATTTGCTGAAGAGTTGCAAATGATTTAAGATTCGATGAACCCTCAACGGATTTAACTGCAATATCCTGAACCTTTTCATAGGATTTCTCCAATTGTACTGAAAGAGCCGCAATCCGCTCATTCTGCTCTTTTACAATTTTATCTAATGATTCAATTCGAGTTTTGAGAACATTTCTTTCACCTTCAAATTCTTTTTTCATTAACTCTTCCTTGCTTTTTACTTCAGAAGCCAACCTGTCCGATGTATCCTTTATAGCTTTATTAACAGATGCTTTGAGTTCTTCAGGAAACGCGTCGACTTTTTTCTGTAATTCTGATAATTCTTCCTCTCTCTGGCTGATTGTTTTTTCTCTCTCTTCAAATTCTTTTTCCATTTGCTCTTTTTTCTGAAGCAATTCTTTTTCTATTTTTGCCTTCTCATCTTCAAACTTATCTTTTGCCAGGAACTGTTCCCGCTTAAAGGAATAGCCATATTCTTCTTTTTCCCTTTCACGTTTTTTTGTCTCTGCAGCATCTTTTTCTTTTATCTCAGTTTCATATTCTTTCTTTCCCTTTTCCCATTCTATTCGGGTTTTGCTGATTTCCTGATTTAATTCTTCCTTCCTGGCAGCCATTTCCTGTTCGAATTCCTGGCGCTTCTGGTTTTGACCTTCTATTAATGCGGCAAGCGTTTCTGCTGAGCTTTCAATATCAAATAATTCTTTAATATCTTGTTCTTTTACTTCAATTGCTTTACGGATTTGATTGAATTTGTCAACCTCTTCTTCAAGACCATCAGAAATGCTGGTTAGTTTTTTCCCTATTTCCAGCTTTAGATTGCTAATCTCTTTGACAACTCCTTCTAAAGATAAATTTTCTGCTATTTCCACAACTTCTTTTTTCTTTTTTTCTTCAATCATTTTTTCAGGTTTCAGTTCTGTTTCTCTTTTTTCCTGCAATTGTTTTAAAATCGTATTATATGCAGCAATCATTTCCTTTTTGGTATTTGACATTGAAAGTGATTTGGGTTTTATTATTTCCTCGGGCATGATTTCTCCTTTCTATTTTTGTTTTTTAATATAAATCAAAAAAAGAAATAATACCACTATATAATTTACTTTATTCTAAGATGTCTGGCTTAATCCTTCGAAATAAGAGAAGTAGAGTATCTTTGATAAGGTATATTGAGTCTGATGCGCTGATCAATTTATGATTTACAGTAGCACCTTAACTTATAAGAATAATATCTTTACCTTAAAAATCTATAATTTTGAAAGTACAGTAAATTTCAAAGTTAAGACCAAAATATTAAATTAAATAAATTGAATTGACTAAAGGTATATATAAGGTATAATAATTATACTATGGAATTTGAGTTTGATAATGATAAAAGTGAAATCAACAAACAAAAACATGGTATTGATTTTTATGAAGCTCAAAAGCTATGGGAAGATACAGGCTTTATTGAAGTTCCAGTAAAAACAAGTGATGAACCAAGATTTATGGTAATAGGAAAGATTTCAGAAAAGCACTGGTCAGGAGTTATTACATATCGTAGTGAAAAGATAAGAATTATTTCAGTACGTCGGTCAAGGAAAGAGGAGATTGATATATATGAAAGCTCGTGAGTTTGACAGGAAATTTAATGAAGGCAAAGATATCTTGAAATACCTTGATATATCAAAAGCAAAAAGGCCAAATCAGGAACAAAAGAGAGTCAATGTAGATTTCCCTTTGTGGATGATAGATTTATTGGATAAAGAGGCAAAACGTATAGGTGTTCCAAGGCAGTCAATTATTAAAGTTTGGGTAGCAGAGCGTCTTGAAAAGGTATCTTGAGAGATTTTATATAAATATGGTTGAGGAATGTAAAATTATATAAGAAAGAAGAATTCTTCTGAAGCAATTTGCTGAAGAGTTGCAAATGATTTAAGATTCGATGAACCCTCAACGGATTTAACTGCAATATCCTGAACTTTTTCATAGGATTTCTCCAATTGTACTGAAAGAGCCGCAATCTGCTCATTTCTATTTTGTTTTTAATATAAATCAAATCAAAAAAAGGAATAATACCACTATATAATTTACTTTATTCTAAGTTATGATAATTATCAGAACAATATTAGAAAAATAAGAGCCATAATAACTCAAATTCATATTATTAATTTTGAAAGTACAGTAAATTTCAAAGAGGAATAGTAGAGACAGTGAAGCAAGAGCAAAACTGCCGTGAGGCAGGTTAGCCCGAAACCTAATAGCGTAAATTGGGGGTGGTTATGCTATTTATCCACCTGAAAGAAGAATAGCTGGTGGGCAGGAACCCTATCCTTTTTTACAGCTTACCATTAATCAGTTTATGATTTACAGTCTTACATTTTACAACTTACAAGATGGCTTCGAGTCTCTTCTCCTATTTCTTCTATCATAGATAGGTCGTTTTGATAATCTTTATATTTAACATAAGGATGGTAAAACTTCATTTCCCTATTGCCAACTTTATTATAGTATCTGTACTCATCTTCACTTTCAGTTTGGTCTAGAATAAACTGACTTCTTTCTGAATAACCGTAAATACCCGTAACAATTGGAATAATATTATAATCAACTGTATAAGTTCCGTTATAGATCGGTCTATCGCCAACAATTCTATAAGTAGCATAATTTAACTTTCCTGTGAGGAAACCATCATTGATTTGATACTGGCTCATATATTCATTTTTTAAAAACAAATTCTGTTTTTCAGAAACTTTATAATCGGAAATGTGCTAAACATGATGGGAGGATAATTAAAATTACTAACTTTTCTGCAACTATGGGAAATAGCAGAAAATACAGATGGTCAAAGAATGTTCTTGCAGAAGTTATAGTAAGTAAAGATCGTTATTTAATAAATTATAGAAACGAATGGTTTTCAAAAAAGATTG
>PEXF01000145.1:622-4406 GCA_002779205.1 Candidatus Hydromicrobium americanum | reverse complement strand
TTACAGGACTATCACCTTCTATGGTTCCTCTTTCCAAAAAGATTTGGCTAAGCATAAATTTTTTAACCTCTCGAGTCTAACTACGCTTGACTCCAATTGGACCCCACTACTCTCCTTGTGCAACGCGCGTAGGCTTTACCGCACAAGCGAGTTTAGGCTTTTCCCGTTTCGCTCACCACTACTCAGGGAATCACTTTGTTTTCTCTTCCTCCGGGTACTAAGATGTTTCAGTTCCCCGGGTTAGCCTCCCGTACATAAATATACGGAATATCTCGATATTAATCGAGATGGATTTCTCCATTCGGAAATCCCCGGGTCAAAGGTTGTTTGCACCTCTCCGGGGCTTATCGTAGCTTACCGCGTCCTTCATCGCCTTCCAGTGCCAAGGCATCCACCATATACTCTTAGTAGCTTATCTTTTAGACCTCTAAACCACCAATCCATATATAATTATCAAAGAACTATATATAATATATCTGTCTATTTCCTTTTGTCAAGTATAAAAATAAATATTTTGTAAGTGATATCATTTTAGTGTTGAGTTGGCACAAATAGTTACTTTAGCTATTTGAGATTCTTCACTTCGTTCAAAATGACAGGTGAGGTGTTCAGAATAACGGAGAGGTAAGAAATGATTATTTATGCCATGCCAAGATTAAAATTGTAAGTGCCAAGATTAAAATTATAAGTGAGCCGAGATGTCGTTATTACGAGATGTCGTTATTAGGTGTTTAAATTTTAGGAAATTTGGGAAAGAGAAGCTATTCTCTGTCTAATTTTAGCTCGCATTAGGTAGACTTTACTCACTTATATTCTCCTTATTATAAGTTCAGCGGTGAGCAAGAGAAGTGCGAACATAAAGAACCATTTTTTAATGCTCATTTGCTCTTTTTGATGCTCAAGGTCAAGCGACGGAGAAGTAAGTGAATTGCTCAAGTTCACAGCAAACTTTGTTGTTTTCCCGCCGGAATGGGATCGGAGTTTATCCCCGATGCTCGTCTGGGATTTTGCTCCAACTGGAATTTCATAAATTCCAGGGACATCTGGCGTGAAGTATATATAAATTCCGTCAGATTCAGTTTTTGGGGTAAGCAAGGTTGTCTTGAGGGGTCCTATACATTTGTATGACTTGAACTCTGGCACTTTAAATCTCACTGGTTCGCCAACAAGAAAGTTATGTTGTTCTATGGGTTTGCCTGCAAGGTAATAAGCTATACGATGCATCAAAGGAATAAAAAGTGGGGAGAGGACAAGCTCTCCTGCCTCTCTGGTTAAGGGAAAAGAAAAGACTAAAGACCTTGGTTCTGGTTCAATGATTGCAGGTGAACCATCAGAAAATCTTGCAATTACTTTACTTTGGGCAACCGTGAAGGTTGCTTCTACACGAGATTGCTTCGTCGCTTCACTCCTCGCAATGACATTGAAAGATGTGTTTAATAGTGTGCGTTGAGTGAATTTAATTTTTTCAAGTTCTGGAATATATTTAAATCCATTAAATATTGGGTGGCTCTCAAGAATCTTATCCAGAGTTAGAAATCCCGATACATTTTGTGCGTGTGCAGGTAAGGATAGAGTTCTTGTTGAGAGTTGAGAGGTAGCTTCGCTACTTTGCATGGCTTCGCTACTTTGCATGGCTTCGCTACTTTGCATGAAAGTTATCACATCATACATAGAGGGATTTATAAGTGTGGGTGATATTTTCACATTGATTTTTGAATTGGCATCCGGTGGAGAAAGAGCATTTTTCAGGAAAAAAGCATTTTCTGAATCCCCAACCAATAGAACTTTTAATTCAGGTGGAGGTGCATAAACAAAATATCTGGTATTATCAAGTGAGAGGGCATCTCGTTCTTCAATTTTTACTGAACCCGCACAAGCGAGAGAAAACATAGGAAAAATCGCTGTACTCGTTGAATGTGGAGGAATTAAGAGGTGAGAGGTGAGAGAGGGTAGATGTGCTGATGTCATCGCACCCACCCGGTTTGAGAGTTGAGAGGTGAGAGTTATGAGTTTTTTCTTCTCTCGGGTTGTGTGATTTGTCACGAATGCAAGGAAAGAAGACTTAAAAGCAAATGAGTCTACTGAAAAGTTGTTCTCTTCTCCTGCAAGTTCTACGAGCTTTGCTTTTCCAATAAGAGTATCGGGCAATTTGCCAGCTTTTGTGATTATATAATTTACATTCTCGGTTGGCAAAGAGAACTTTTGATACTTACATTCAGATGGATACGATGAACCTGAAGCAAGTAATATTTTTGTATTCTTTAGCCCGTTTGCTATCTTGGTTCCTTCTTTAAATAGAGTATTAGAGCCAGATAAAGTCTGCATATCCCAGGAGTCATCAAGAACTGCGATTCTTTGTCTGCGGAAAATAGACGGATTTGCGAATCCGAGAACCAAAAAAAGTAAAGCAAGTGTTCGCAAGATGAGGAGTATAATATCTTTGAGTTTTCTGAGTGCTCGTTGACCCTGTTCGGCAGACTTGAGGAGCGAGATGGATGGAAACTGTATTTGCTTGAGCCGATGCCGATGCCATAGATGGATAAGAAAAGGGATTGGCAGAGAGAAAAGTCCAAACAAGAAAATAGGAGAAAGAAAGCTCATATCAAATTATGTATTAACCACAGATGAACACAGATACATACAGATTCCAAGATTCAAAAATCAGAAGATTAAAGATTAGAAAGAATTTGCAATACTAAAATCTTGTATCTTGTAATTTTCAATATCTATCAGCGGGTTCAGAAATTGATGTATTATTTAAACTCATCTTTTATGGGAGATTGCTCTTCTCCTAAAACCCAGTCCCGGTCTTTTTCGACGTCTTGCGAGATAAAAGACCAAAGATTTTTCAAGGGGTTCAGAAGTGGGGAGAAGAAGGTAATCAATATTGTGTAAATGAAAGTTTTGTCGGTAAGTATCTATGAATTTTTGCAATTCTTTTTGATAGATTTGTTTTATATCCGGGGTTATGGGAAGTTTTTCATGAGTTTCAATGTCCTTGATGATTGCGGACTCTTTGAACGGTAAGTGAAGTTCAGCAGGGTCAAGTATATGAAAAACTATGACTTCGTTTTTTCGGTATCTTATGTTTTTGAGTGCCTTAATTATGTCTGCTTCTGGTGCAAGGAGGTCTGACAGGAAGATTACTATGCCTTTCTTTTTGATTCTTGCTGATATTTCATTTAGGACATCTGGGATTTTAGTTTGATAGGATGGTTTTGCCTTATCCAATGTTTGCAAGATTCGGGAGAGTTGGAGTTTTGTTCCAGATGGTGGAAGATAGGAACTAATCTTTTCATCAAAAATAGTAAACGAGACAGCATCTCTTTGATGGATAAGTAGCCACGAGAGGCACGCAGAGAGGGTTGCGGCGTATTCAAATTTTGTCAGGTGATTTGAGCCATAGCTCATAGAATTTGAGCCATCAAGGATAATGTGAACTAAAGAGTTTGTTTCTTCTTCAAATTGCTTGGTATAAAGTCTTTCTTGTCGGGCATATATTTTCCAGTCTATACGCTTTGGCTCGTCTCCTGGCTGATAAGGTCTATGCTCACGGAACTCAACAGAAAACCCATGATAAGGGCTACGGTGCATTCCAACGAGGAAGCCCTCAACGATGAGCTTTGCCCTAAGCTCCATTGGCTTTATTTTGGAAAGGACTTTAGGGTCAAACCACATTACTGGGTAGGTAGTGGCGGTTCGCGAACCGCCCCTACTGCTCTCATCACAACAGGATATTAGACCAAAGACATAAGACCGAAGACAAAAAACGCTATGGCCTCTT
>PEXF01000145.1:0-577 GCA_002779205.1 Candidatus Hydromicrobium americanum | reverse complement strand
GAATTCTCTTGACAATTGAGAGAGAAAAGAGTAAATTATAACAAAAGGTGTGCGATGAGAAAATCATTGGTAATAATAAGTGGAGTAGCTTTATGGAGTTCGTTGAGCTACGGAGAATGGTGGATTACGAAGGTGGATACTTTTATGATATGATGGGGCAGTTGGTAGAAGAGAGATTCTTCGCTGACGCTCAGAATGACAGGTTGGAGATAGGTAAAGATTTACCTGCAGGAATTTACTTTGTTAAAGTGAAAGGATACAAGTCCACAAAGATAATTAAGCTCAAATAGTTCAAAAATCAGGGAGGAAAAATGGGAAAGATTAATTTTAAAGAATGCAGTACAAAAGGAATATGGGAGCCACAGGAAATCGGGTTTGTGGATGGCATTGCCTTGAGGATTGTGAGGATTGAAGGGGATTACAAGTGGCACAGACATAAAAAAGAGGATGAGTTCTTTCTGGTAGTGAAAGGAACAATATTTATAGATACTGATGAAGAGACGGTAGAGCTAAAAGAGTGGGAAGGTTATCTTGTCAAATCAGGGCTCAGACATCGTTCAAGAGCATCGGAAGAGGC
>PEXF01000032.1:1914-4199 GCA_002779205.1 Candidatus Hydromicrobium americanum | reverse complement strand
AAAACACCTTGCTTCTGGAAATAAATGACATCAGTATCAGTCTTTTTACCTATCCTTATCCATTGGTCCAAAATATTGTGAAAAGCCACTATTTTAGTCTTGCTTCTCTCGAAGATATTGCAGCAATGAAAATGATTGCAATTATCCAGAGAGGAACAAAACGCGATTTCATAGACCTTTATTTTTTAATCAGGAAAATAGGGTTGGGAAAGATTTTCAGTTTTGCCAGGGAAAAATACCCGGGTTTTAACGAATATCTGGCACTTCAGTCATTGACTTACTTTAAAGATGCCGAGATTGAAAACAATAATAGAAATATTAAGCTTTTAGAACCTTTTAACTGGAAAGATGCAAAAAAGTTCTTTATTACTGAGATTGAAAAAATAGAAGAAACGTGGAGAAGAAAAAGATGAAAAATAAAATACCACAAAATATTACCCCATGTTTGTGGTCATACAATATTGACAATATTGACCTGAGAGAAGATAAAGAAATCATTATTACCCAGGTTCTAAATTATGGAGATGCAGAAAGAATTAAATGGCTCTACTCTGTTTATACAGAAGAGGATATTAGGGAAGTAGTTTTAAGTCCACGCCGAGGCAGGTGGTTTGAAAAGGTACTTAATTTTTGGGAGATTATCCTCAAAACCAAAATCCCAAAAAAGAAAAAAGAGAAAGCAATCTTTAGACTTGACCCTTTTTAAATACATTTAACTCTCTTTCCGCAAGTTAAAATCTCAGTTTTGTCGAATTAATTTCTAAAGAATTACGGGGCTTTTTTATCCCCAATAATCATCCTCATTAATATCTAAAAGATCAAGTAATAACTTCTGAATAGGGCTCAGGCAGTCCTTAAACTCTTTTATTACTTTACCATTTTTTAATATTTTATACGAAGAGATTCCATCAAAATTATAGAAAATTTTTGAAGTTGTTGGGTAGAATGATTTACGATACTCTGGATAAATCGGCAGTGACTTAATTGCCCTCTCTTTCATTGACATAAAAACAAATTAGGTCTTTAGAGAGAAAGAGGGCCTGCGCTCTTGATAAAATGCTTTCAGCCAACCTTATGGCCCCAGGCTCATACAGGAAGGTATATTGCAGGTGCGGCAGGAAAAACTGCTGGTGCTACAGTGGCAAGGGCCATCCGTATAGTCGTATTACCTTCTCAGAGGATGGCAAGTCAAGGACTAAATCAATTTCAGAGAAAAATACTGGATGGATAAAAAAAGTTACCCAAAATTATCGGGATTTTAAAGAAGGCCAGAAGAAGATTAAAGAATATGACATGTGCTTAATAAAGCTTCTTGATAAATATTTAAAAGAAATAATTGAGCAAACCCGAAAGAAAAAGGAGTATAATTAAATCGGATTTTTTGCATTTTTAACTTGCGGAAAGACAGTTTTAATATGCAAAATTGATTTATAATAAGGTAAAAAATTTAGATTTCACAGCAAAACATGACAAAAGTTTTAATATTTGCATTTTTAGCAGGTTTTTCATTAATTTTAGGTGTAATAATTGGAACCTCATTTAAAATCAGCCAGAAGGTAATAGCTGCAGTTATGGCATTTGGTTCAGGTGTTTTGATATGTGCTTTGACTTTTGGGTTAATGGAAGAGGCATTCAAGCATGGGGGGTTCGATGCAGTCGCTATAGGATTTTTAATAGGTGGAATAGTTTTTATTGGCGGTGATTTCTTAATACATAGATTTGGAGGGAGAAATTATAAGAAGATCAAGCATTACAGGATAGTTAAAGAGACAAATGGGAAAGCTATAGTCCTTGGCGCTGTTCTTGATGGTATACCTGAATCAATAGCACTTGGAATATCTCTTTTAAGTAAAAATGGTATTGGACTTTTAATGGTTACCGCAATTTTTTTGTCAAATCTTCCTGAAAGTATTAGTTCAATAGATGATCTTAAAATAGAGGGCTTGTCAAAAAAGCGAATTTACCTGACCTGGTCAGTAGTTAGTGCAAGCGTGATTGTAGCTACGATTCTAAGTTTTTTATTTCTGGAAAACTTAAATTTAAATACTATAGGAATTATTGAATCATTTGCATCAGGTGCTATTTTAGCCATGCTTGCAGACAGCATGATTCCTGAAGCATATGAAGAAGGTGGTTATCTCATAGGAAGTTTGACTATCCTTGGATTTCTAACAGCATTTATTCTTTCTAAATTATGATTAAATCCTATCTTATGAAATTGGTATTTCAGATCTATCAACTTGAATCTTTTCCAGCTATCTTAATGATGGCAGATATTTTGTAGC
>PEXF01000032.1:0-1877 GCA_002779205.1 Candidatus Hydromicrobium americanum | reverse complement strand
ATTTAAAAAGTATTTAACTATCAGAATTAATATTCACTTCCAAAGATTTACCCGTAGAAATTTTATGTTTTTTCTCATAAACTTCTAGTGATATTTCATCTCCTGATTCTAACTTAATACAAAATTCTTTTTGGGTAGTTACTATAAGAAAGTAGCGTCCTTTAATATTGATTTTAAATGATAGTCTTTTCCACACTTTTGGAATATTGGGTTTAAAACTAATTATTTCATTATTTATCCTAAAACCCAAAAAACCCATTACAATAGACATCCAGGAGCCGCTCATAGAAGTAATGTGCAAGCCATCAGTAGTATCATTATTATAGTCATTAAGATCGAGCCTCGATGCTCTTTTATATAAATTATAAGCTTTATCAGGATAGCCTATTTCTGATGCAATAATTGAATATATACAAGCCGAAAGTGAGGAATCATGCGCTGTTCGAGGTTCATAAAAATCAAAATTATCTTTTTTTTCTTTAAGAGTAAAAACTTCATTAAATAAATATAAACCTAATATCACATCTGCTTGTTTGATTATATTTGAACGGTTAATTCTATCCCATGACCAACTCTGTACAATAGGAAACATGTCTTTAGTATTTTTTTTATTTAAAAAAATATCTTCAGTTTCAAGGTAACCATCAAACTGTACAAATATACCCAATTCCTCATTTTTATTTATATATAACTTTTCAGAAATAATTTTCCAATTATTAAATTCTTCTTCCATAAAATTATATTTTTTACAGATTTCTTTATACTTCTTTCTATTATAATCTTTAAGCCAACTTGCGTGCTTATAAGCATAATCCAATACCCATTTTGCCGTAAAATTCGTATACCAATTGTTATTAATATTATTATGAAACTCATCCGGGCCTGTCACTCCCAGTATTGCGTAAATATCTCTATCTTTTTTATAAGTAACTCTATCAGCCCAGAATCTTGCAACATTCCCAATTACTTCAAACCCATAATTTGCCATATAATCGTAATCATCTGTTGAACGGATGTAATTATAAATTGCATAAACAATAGCAGAGGTCCTATGAATTTCCATCAAAGTAATTTCCCATTCTGCATGCCCCTCACTTCCATCCAGAGTTATCATTGGATACAAAGCACCCTTTAATCCTAAAAGTTCTGCATTTTCAATGGCTCTCTTTAGATGGTTGTACCTGTATAGAAGTAAATTTTTTGCTGCTTTAGGCTTTGTATAAAGAAAATATGGAGCACAAAAAATTTCTGTATCCCAATATGTGGAGCCGCTATACTTTTCTCCACTAAAGCCTTTGGGGCTAATATTTAATTTTTCATCTTCTCCAGTAAAAGTGGAATTTAGCATAAATAAATTATACCGAATCGCTTGTTGCGCTGATACATCTCCGTCTATTTTGATATCTACTTTATCCCATTTTTCCTTCCATAACTTTTCTGAAAAAGACAATAGATCATTAAAACTGTAGACAATAACACTCTTTAAGTTTTCTTTCGACCTTACTGCTACTTTTAATCTTGAAAGATTTCGGGAGTTATAACATGAAATATATTTTTCAATTCTTAATGTTTTTCCTTTTTTTAAATTCATTTTATAACGATGACCAATATAACAATTCTCCGTTACTGGTATAAAAGGAATCTTTTTAAATTTTCCATTCTCATATATTTTTACATTCATAGAAGTAGCTAAATAAAAATCTGTATTTTTTGTTCTAACAACCAGAGTATTATCATCTTTACTAACCTCTTCCCAGAATATTTTTTCTTTACCCTGCACATCTTCACTCTCAACAAGACCATTCATATAAGGTTCAAATTCTATGTGTCCATCATAATTTAAGGGAGTTAGGCTATAAGAAATAGCTAATAAATTT
>PEXF01000007.1 GCA_002779205.1 Candidatus Hydromicrobium americanum | reverse complement strand
GCTGCAGTGTAATGGGCTGGAACAGGGCGGTTAAATCAGATATAGATGCTTCAGTAGAATGCGGCGTTGATTCGGTGGCTGTTTCCATATCTTCTTCCGATATACATATTGAACATAAGCTTAGAAAGAGCAGGGAATGGGTACTGGAGAGTGTTAAAACCAGTGTGGATTATGCCAAGGGTTTTAATCTTTATGTGTCGGTAAATGCCGAAGATGCTTCCCGTTCCGATATGGAATTTCTTCTCCAGTTTGCAAGGACGGCAAGGGATGCTGGTGCGGACAGATTAAGGTATTGCGATACTCTGGGTATTCTTGATCCTTTTGAAACTTTTATGAGGGTAAAAAATATTATTGATATTATCGGAATAGATATTGAAATGCATACCCATAATGATTTTGGGATGGCAATTGCTAATGCTATAGCCGGCATTAAAGCAGGAGCAACTTATGTTAATACTACTATTAACGGACTTGGAGAGAGGGCAGGGAATGCCGCGTTTGAAGAATTGGTTATGGCTCTAAAATATATTGAGGGTGTGGACATGGGATTTAATACCACTCTTTTCAGAGCGCTGTCTGAATATGTAGCCGGGGCTTCCAATAGAATTCTTCCCACCTGGAAACCTATAGTGGGCGGAAATTTATTTGTTTATGAGAGTGAAAGTAAGGCTTCTGGTGTGCTGGCCAACCCCGAGACATATGAATTATTTAAAGAAAAAGATGTCGGCCTGGAAAGAAAAGTAATACTGGGAAAATATTCAGGAGTCAGTACCATAATTTATAAACTCAATACACTGGGTTTTAAAATCAGCAGGAAAGAAGCAGAAGAATTAGTTGAAATTATAAGGAACAAAACGATATCTCTTAAAAGGGCTCTTTTTGATAGTGAAATAATTGATACCTATAAATCTTATAAAGGCCGGTCAGATAAAATCAAATCAGATAAAAAGGGAGGGAAATGATGGCAGTAGCAAAAAGTAAAAGATATGTAAATATTATAGATACAACTTTAAGAAATGGCGAACAAACAGCCGGAGTAGTTTTTTCCAAACATGAAAAAATTAGAATAGCTAAAATGCTGGATGAAATAGGGATTCCGGAAATCGAAGTTGGGACTCCCTCACTTGGAATTATTGAAAGAGAAATAATTAAGGAAATTACAGAGGATAAATTTAACTGCAGGATATTTGTATATTGTGAGGCTGAACCCGAAAACATAAAATATGCTGCTCAGTGTGGAGCTAAGAATGTGGTTATAAACATCTCTACTTCTGATATACATCTTAAGGAGAAATATAAGAAAAACAGAACATGGGTTGTAAATAAATTGAGGGAGACTATAAGAACAGCCAGGCAGAATGATCTTAATTTTATCATAAGTGCTGAAGATGCTACCCGTACAGATCTTGAATTTCTATTAAAGCTAGTCTCCATAGCCAAAAAAAAGGGAGCATACCGATTTAGAATTTGTGACACTGTAAGCAAATTTGATCCCTTCCGGACTTTTTTATACATAAATACTATTTCCAGCGCCATAGGTTTTCCTCTGGAAGTCTATAATCATAATGATTTCGGAATGGCAACCGCCAATGGGATGGCGGCGATAAGAGGCGGCGCATCGAGTCTTGTGGTCAGCGTAGGCGGCCTGGGAGAGGGCACCGGAAATGCGGCAATGGAGGAAATCGTAATGGCTCTACGGTATCTTGAGAATATAGAACTTGGAATAGAAACTTCAAAATTCAGGGAAATTGCTGAATATGTAGCAAGATCCTCCTCCAGAGCTATTCCTATCTGGAAAGCAATTGTTGGAACCAATGTATTTGCTCATGAATCGGGAATACATGCAGACGGGGTTATTAAAAATCCAAAAAATTATGAGGTATTTAATCCCAGTGAAGTAGGGTTAACCAGGCAACTGGTTGTAGGAAAACATTCAGGCTCTCATACCATTCTTCACAAATTCAAGGAGTTTGACATAGAACTTACCGATAAACAAGCAAATGAAATACTTGCTCTGGCAAGGACTATGTCTATAGATCTTAAAAGGTCTCTTTTTGATAAAGAGCTTATGTATATTTATAATGAATATACAAAGAAAAAAGAGAGTAAAAGAGAAGAACAGAACCCTGGGAATTAGACTTGAAAGGAGTTTTTTTGCATAAGACAATTTCCGAGAAGATTCTAAGCAAGCATGCCGGAAGGGAACTTAAGGCCGGAGACATTGCAGTTGTGGATGTGGATGTAGTTATGTCCCAGGATGGGACCGGCCCCCTGGCAGTAAGCCAGATTAAAAAAATGGGTTTCAATAAAGTAAAAAATCCTTCAAAGTCCATTTTTTTTATTGACCATGCTGCGCCGAGTCCAAGAAGTGAGCTTTCCAACTCTCATATTGTTTTAAGGGAGTTTGCATCCCAAACGGGAGCAGTAGTGAGTGATGTGGGAGAAGGGGTCTGTCACCAGATTTTAGTGGAATCATATACATGCCCCGGCGATATTGTCATCGGAGGGGATTCTCATACCTGCACCTCAGGTGCGCTTGGGGCTTTTGCTACCGGGATGGGATCGACAGATATTGCTGTTGGTTATGCACTGGCTAAAACCTGGCTTATGGTTCCCCGGACAATCAGGGTAAACTTTAACAGAAGAATTAATAAAGGAGTATTTGCAAAAGATTTAATTATTTATTTAATTGGAAAAATTACTTCCGATGGTGCAACTTATAAAGCTCTGGAGTTCGGGGGTGAAGTTGGGAGCAGGCTAAGTATGGACGACAGGTTTACTATTTCAAACATGACGGTAGAGGCGGGGTCAAAAACAGGCATCTTTCCTTCTGATGACATTACAAAGGAATATCTAAAAAGCCAGAGAAGACAGGATTGTTTCAAGGAAATATCTGCAGATAAAGGAGCAAAATATGAAAAAATCATAGATATTGACTGTTCGGTTATTGAGCCCATGGTTTGCCAGCCCCATACTGTAGACAATGCCCTGGCTGTAAGTAGTCTGGAAAAGATTATGGTTAATCAGGTGTTTATAGGAACCTGCACCAACGGCCGGTTCAGTGATTTGAAGATTGCTGCTGACATACTTAAGGGTAAAAAAGTAGCCAGCGGGGTCAGGCTTATTGTAGTTCCGGCTTCAAAAGATATATACCTTGAGGCTTTAAAGGAAGGAGTTTTAGAAACATTGATAAATAGCGGCGCAGTAGTACAATCTCCAGGCTGTGGTCCATGCGTGGGCGTACATCAGGGGATACTTGGTGATGGAGAGGTATGCCTTTCAACTCAAAACAGGAATTTTAAAGGGAGGATGGGAAATCCCAACTCTTTTATTTATCTTTCTTCTCCTGCAACCGCAGCATTGAGCGCGGTGAAGGGCTATATTGCCGATCCAAGGGAGGTTTTAGGATAATGCTTAAAAATAAGAAAGACCAAAAAATTATAATTGGAAGCAGTTTTAAATTTGGTGATGATATTTCTACGGATCAGATCGCTCCCGGAAGGTTATTCCACCTAAGGTCCAATTTACCTGAACTGGCAAAACATGTCCTGGAAGACGCGGATCCAGGGTTCGCAAAGAAAGTAAAACCTGGAGATTTTGTTGTTGGCGGCAGGAATTTTGGGCTTGGCTCAAGCAGAGAACATGCGCCTCTGGTTATGAAAATTGCTGGTGTGGGGGCAGTCCTGGCTAAATCTTTTGCCCGTATATTCTTTAGAAACAGCATTAACGTGGGGCTGCCTGTTTTAATATGTGATACTGATAAAATTGATAGTAGAGATATACTGGAGATAGATTTAAAAAAAGGAATAATTAATAATAAAACTAAAAATTTAAAATTAAAATTCAATCCTTTGCCGGGAGTAATGATAAAAATTTTAAATGATAGTGGACTGGCCAGCCATATTGCCAAAAATAAGGGGTTTAATCTATGAAACACATAATAACTTTAATACCAGGAGACGGCATAGGTCCCGAAATAACCGAGGCTGCAGTTAAAGTGGTTGAGGCAACGGGGGTGAATATTGAGTGGGATACGGTAAATGCAGGGGCTCAAGTTTACCAGAAAGAAGGTACAGTTCTGCCAGATAGGGTTATTAAATCACTTAAGAAAAATAAGGTGGGAATAAAAGGTCCCATTACCACCCCGGTAGGAACCGGATTTAGAAGTGTAAATGTGGCTATGAGAAGGTTATTCGATATGTATGCGTGTGTCAGGCCGTGTAAGAGTTACCAGGGAATTAAAAGCAGATACAGCAATATAGATCTGGTTATAATCAGGGAGAACACCGAAGACCTGTATGCAGGGATAGAGTTTAAAAAAGGGGAAATGGAAACAGAAGAACTTATT
>PEXF01000061.1 GCA_002779205.1 Candidatus Hydromicrobium americanum | reverse complement strand
TGGTTAGAGCAGCGCACTCATAATGCGGAGGTCCCAGGTTCAAGTCCTGGTGGGCCCACCATTTATTTTCACCAAAAGAAATACTCACTTGATATTATCTAGTATATTTGAGCGTTTTTAGAAAGAACTGACTCGTTCAAATCTGGTTTTCATTAAATCTAGTAGTGTTGAAGAAGTGGGATCCACGTTGTTTAATACTGCCAGATAAACACTGATCCAATCTGAAAGGAAGATACCAGAAAATCCTTTTATAGCGTCATTTGAACCTTCCAGTATAATTTCTTCAAAGTTAATTCTTTTTTCTAACAGAATTCCCTTGAGTATTTCCACTCTTCTCAAAGTTTCTTCTTTTGAGTCTTTATCGGTAATAAAAAGTACAAAAAATTTATTTCTTAACTCGTGTTTCATCCCCCATGCAGCTATTTCATCATGATCCAGCTCAGGAATGGTATTAAAATGTGCGAAGTTATTGCTGTTAAGACAGATCAGGCTTTTTAGCCTGTATCCTACTGTTCCGGTTAGCATGCTGCTTCCATATATAATCGGGATGTTACCAAACAAATTGACAGCAGTTCTTTTAGCGATGTTTTTATTTGTTCTTACATCGGGGCCCAGTTCTTTTGATAATTCGGATAAAGCGCTTTCAACCTCATTCCAGTCAATTCCCAGAAGACGTTCTTTTTTGTCACTGCAGATATCCACGGCACCCGCTTTGTTTAATATATTCAAAACGAAAACATAGATGTAGCCTACTACCATTCTTGATATGGTATCTGATTCGTATTCAATGAGTCTTATATCTTTATTATCGCTGGCTATTTTTTTCAGTTTGCCACCGGTAGTAATAGCAACTACATCGGCATCTAATTTAAGGGCTTTATCTACTGCTTCGAGTACTTCAATCGAATTTCCGCTGTGAGTTACAGCAACCACCAGTGTGTCCTTATTTACCCAGGAAGGCATGGTGGATCTTGAACAGAGAAAGACAGGAATATTTACTCTATCTATCTCTATTGAATTTATCAGCCTGTATACTACATTGGATGAGCTGCCCACTCCCAGAATAATTGCATTTTTAAATTTCTTATCGAATGATAATTTTTCTCTACGGATGATGTTTTCTGCTGCTTTAAATTGTCTGGGGAAATCATAAAGAACCTTTATCATTTTTTCCGGTATACTTTCGAGAATCATTTTCTCATTGTCCAGTATGCCCAATTGTCCTCCTTTGGGAAATGGTATAACTAACATAAAGAATTTCTTTTTATTTCAGAATAAATATTATAATATTTATTCTAATAATACAATTTTATCGAGTCAAAATGATCCTTAAAGAGCTTGCTTTATCTCTGGATAAGATTTTTAATAGGAACCTGGCTCTAAGCTGGGATAAGGCAGGTCTACAGATTGGAAATCTCGAGAGTGATATAAATAAAATCCTTATAACTCTGGATATAACCGGCGATGTAGTAGATGAAGCAGTCAATCTTAGCTCTGATTTAATACTTGCCCATCATCCATTAATATTTAATTCCCTTGATACTATTCTAAGTTCGAAAGCCGGTGAAAAAGAAATACTAACGCTGATAGAAAACAGGATAGCTGTTTACTGCGCTCATACCAATTATGACTTGATGACAGGGGGATTAAATGATTTAGTTACCAGTACTCTGGATTTAACCGATGCAGAAATAATTGAAGAACGATATGAACAGTGGTATAAATTTGTTGTTTTTGTACCAAAAGAAGCAGAGGGAAAAATTAGAAAAGTCATCTGTCAGCATGGTGGGGGCAAATGGCAAAATTATTCATGTTGCACTTTTAATATAGAAGGGAAAGGTACTTTTATTCCACAGGAAGGTTCAAAACCTTATACAGGTAAAGTTGGCTGTATAAATTATGTTGATGAGGTAAGAATAGAGTGCATTGTAAATGAAAGAAACCTGAGTGACCTGATTGATGCAACCATAAAGGCGCATCCTTATGAGGAAGCAGCATATGATGTGTATAAGATTGAAAATAGGTTTAAGGATGCCGGGATTGGAAGATTGGGGAAATTGAAAGAGCCAGAGTCTTTTGGAGATTTTACAAGGAAGATTAAAAACAGGCTGGGAATTGATGGTTTTAAGTGGCTGTATAAAAAAGATATAAAGGTGGATAGTAAAAAAATCAGGAAAGTAGCAGTGGTATGCGGGAGCGGTAATTCTATTGCCCGGAGATTGGCAGATATTGATTATGATCTGGTTATAGTGGGCGAGATTGGTTATCATAATGCCTTACAGATCATAGAAAGCGGTAAGATAATTGTTGCAATAGGTCATGGCAGCAGTGAAAAGCTGGCTATTACTGATATGTGTAATAAACTGGAAGATTTTTTCCAGAAACAGAAAATTAAAATTGATATATTAAAAAGCAGGTTGGGCTGTAAATCCTGGAGGTATCAAGTTGACTGATTTAAAGTTTAATGTGATAGATCTGGTGGAATTGCAGTTAATAGAAAATGCAATTTCTGCAAGGTCGGCTGAGATAGAAAAGGTTAAAAATAATGAGGAACTAGTTTCTGCTGAGAAGGAATTTACTGAAGTTAAGGAAAAGTTTGATAAAATAAATGGTAAATATAATGATTTAGATAGTAATCGTAAGAAACTTGAAGATACTGTTGAAATGCAGAATGAAAAGATTAAAAATGATGAGAATAAATTGTTCAGCGGTACCATTACAAGCGCAAAGGAACTGGAAAATTACCAGATTGAAGTAAAAATATTAAGACAAAAAATTTCAGAACTGGAAGACCAAATCCTGGAAATTATGATCGAAATGGAAGAAATGTCAGAAAAGGTAAAGCTGGCTAAAGCAGAGAAAGATAAAGCAGAGGCAAATATTAAAATGATAAGAAACGAGATGAATGAAAAGCTAGAGGTTTTAAAAAATATCATTGAGGGATTAAAAAAGAGAAGGGATGATGTTATTCTAAAGATACCTGATGATTATTTTAAAAAATACAAGGAATTCAAAGGTAAAAAAGGAGGTATCGCTGTTGCAGTACTGAAGGATAATTTCTGCAATGTATGCAATATGCAAATACCGGCAATTGCGGCCGAAAAGATAGAGGATGTAGATGAAATCTACAGTTGTCCGATATGCGGCAGGATGGCTGTAATTTACAGAGGTGAAATAGATAGTATAAAAAAGGAACTGGAATCTTAAATGACAGAAGAAAATTATGATTATTTAAAAATATACTTTGATGGAGGTTCAAGAGGCAACCCCGGTCCTTCAGCGGTTGGTGCTGTAGTGTATGATGATAAAGATAAGAAACTTGGAGAGCTTAGCGCCCATATCGGTGAGTGTACCAATAATGTGGCCGAGTATATGGCTCTGGATAAAGTCCTTGATCTGGTAGAAAAATATCACTGCAGGAAAATAATACTTTTTACTGACAGTAAGCTTCTAAATAACCAGATTAAAAAAGTCTGGAAGATAAAAGACTCTGGTATTTTAAAAATATACCTGAAAGTATCTGAAAAACTCAGCAAGTACGATATTGTAGATCTCCGGCTTATCTCAAGGAAACATAATATAGAAGCTGACAGGCTTGTAAATCAGGCGCTTGATAAAAGAGAATTAACCTATGAGGGAGAATCAAAGATAAGCTTCGGGAATATAGATGAGTAATGACGTAGATAAATAAGGCAAGATAAATAAGGCTATATTGATTTTTCGCTGAATATCTGTAATATATAACCGGAGTTAGCCGAGTAGTCGCGCAAGCTTTGCTTGTGAGGAAAGTCCGAGCTCCACAGGGCAGGATGCTGGGTAATACCCAGCGGGACTGGTGTAAAAACTAATCCCAGCGCTAGTGCAGCAGAAAATATACCGCCAGGATTTTATATATCCTGGTAAGGGTGAAATGGTGAGGTAAGAGCTCACCAGCAGTCTGGTGACAGGCTGGCTTGGTAAACCGCATCCGGAGAAAGGCCAAATAGGGAAGTATAAGGTGGCCCGCCTTCTTCCGGGTTAGGCCGCTAGAGGTAAATAGTAATATTTATCCCAGATGGATGACTACTGGTGCTTATGACTAAAATCATAGATACTACAGAACTCGGCTTACAGGCTAACTCCAACTATTTTTTATCTTTATAAACAAACTACCCCTTATTTTGCTATTATTGGCAATATTGGCTTTTAGTTTTAGAAAATAATCACTGTGGGAATTATTTCTACTTCCTATTTTTAATATTACAATTATTTTTAACCAGAAAGTGGTGCTATTAGAGAGTCAGTGTCTGAATGTGTGTCCAGAATAGGCAGATATGTTCAGCAGGAGATAGTCCTGTCAGGGTAAAAGCCAGAAACCCTGTAGCTTGAATAGCAAAGATAAGGGAAACCAAAATCTTTGAAGCCTATTGACAAAGTCACCTTAGGGGTGATGAGCGAGTTACCAGGCCGCAACGTAAGTAAACGCATAGGTGGCCTCGAAAACTGGAATTTTCGGAAGTCGAGCCTGCATTCAGAGGGCAAAGACAGCATGGGCAAACGAAAACTGGCCGCTACGTTTGTCTCATTCCGACGGGGTGGTAGCGACAGCATGGTAACAAGGATATATCAAGCAACTGGAGAAACCCTACTTGTCCCAAGAAGAAATTCCTGGAGAAGGTGTAAGCTCTATAACCAGTAACCGCTGGGAAGTGAGCTTAAGACAAGAGGGTGGCGGATGGGCTTGTAGTAGCTATGAACCAGAGTAATGTCTGGGGAGCAAAGGGGCCCTGTTGTTAAAAGTCTTTAAACTCAAAGGGAGGCAGGGACGAGATGATAAAGGCGTCCATAAATCTGCAGGAACTGAGAAGAAAGATATACCTAAAGGCGAAGTCTGAAAAGACATGGAAGTTTTGGGGACTATACGTTCATGTAATAAAAATGGAAACGCTAAAAGAGGCTTACAGGCTGGCTAAAAGAAATAATGGAGCTCCAGGAATAGATGGAGTTACATTTGAAGCCACCCAAGAAGCGGGCCTTGAAGCTTTTCTTTCAGGGATTAGAGATGAACTGGTCTCCCGCACGTATTATCCTATGCCAAACAGAAGAAAAGAAATTCCCAAGGGAAATGGTAAAGTTAGAGTTCTGGGGATACCAACTGTAAAAGACCGTGTAGTGCAGGGAGCGGTCAAGTTAATACTTGAACCAATCTTTGAAGCGGACTTTAAAGACGGTTCATATGGTTATAGACCCAAGCGCAAAGTCCACGAAGCTGTAAATCGGGTAGCAAAAGCAGTTATAAGTGGTAAAACAAAAGTTATTGATGTTGACCTTAAGGCTTACTTTGATAATGTAGGACATGATATCCTGCTTAGAAAAGTAGCCGAAAGGGTAAATGATGATAACATAATGAGACTGCTTAAGCTAATGCTAAAAGCAAATGGAAAGAAAGGAGTACCCCAAGGTGGAGTCATTTCCCCACTACTTGCAAATATCTATCTAAATGAGGTAGATAAGATGTTGGAGAGGGCAAAGGAAGTCACAAGCGAAGGGAAATACACCAATATTGAGTATGCACGCTTTGCAGATGACCTGGTAATCCTTGTAAGTGGTTACTATAAATGGGAATGGCTTCTAAAAGCAGCCTATAAGAGGCTTATCCAAGAGTTGGAAAAACTTGGTGTTAAGATAAATATCCAAAAGAATCAAGTAATAGACCTTACCCAAGGGCAAACCTTTAGCTTCCTTGGTTTTGTCTACAGGCGGGTTAGAACCCGCAAAGGCAAATGGGGAGTTATGTGCATACCAAAGATGAAAGCACGAACGGCTCTCTTACAAAAGCTAAAAGAGGTATTCCGAAATTATAGGTCTCAACCAGTAAGCCAGATAATATATCTGATAAATCCCATTCTGAGAGGATGGGTAAATTACTTTAGAATTGGTAATTCTGGTAGATGTTTTAATTATGTTAGGGATTGGGTTGAGAAGAAGATAAGAAGACACTTAATGCGTGCAAGAAAACGATATGGCTTTGGCTGGAACAGGTGGAGTAGAGATTGGTTCTACAAGACCCTGGGGTTATATGGTAACTACAGGATAATGTATTATCATGCTTAAAAGCGCTGTCAGG
>PEXF01000058.1 GCA_002779205.1 Candidatus Hydromicrobium americanum | reverse complement strand
ATGGGGACTTTTAATTGCTGTGCCTACAGTGGCTATTTTGCAGGAAATATTAAGATATTATCTTCTGGAAAAAAATAAAATAGCATCCTGATATATTTCCTTTAGAGGCTTTCCTATTTTTTTTGCCAGTTTAGTGCAAGACTCAAATTCAGGTGAAATGGTTATCTCTTTGCCCTTATGAGTACCAATTTTTACCTTAACTTCTCCATAAGGTAATTTGACTATCTTGATTTCCCTGCTAATCGAATACCTTTTAACTTCTTCTCTTCTAATCCCAAGTGTTGTGGATTCCAATAATATGATATCAATTATTTCCAGTTCCGATTCCCTATTACAGAGAACACAAAATTTAAAGGCAGGTCTATTTTTTTTCATATAGATAGGCTCTGTCCATACGTCCAGCACTTTATTTTTAAGCAATTTCTCCTGCAGGTATCCTATAATCTCAGGAGTGCTATCATCAATATTTGCAGAAAGAACAATTAGATCTTCTGCTTTTAACCTATACTTATCTTTGATGACTCCTTTTAAAACCCTTAAAACATCCGGGATTTCTTTTTTTACCTTACTCCCTGCCCCGTAACCGGCTTTTTCAATTTCCATACAGGGAACCTCACCAAATTTTACTGCCAGGGTTTTTATTATAGCAGCTCCTGTAGGAGTAGTTACTTCATAATCAAAAATACCTGTGTAAACAGGTATTCCCTTTAATATCTCTACTGCAGCCGGAGCCGGTACAGGCAATTTCCCATGTGAACTGTCGACAAACCCACTACCCAATGGAATTTTACTGCTATAGTATGACTCAATTCCTAAACTTTTTACACCTACAGCAGTACTTACAATATCAATAATAGAATCAACTGCCCCAACTTCGTGAAAATGTATTTCATCTATATTATAACCATGTATCCTGGCTTCTGCTTCTGCAATTAGTTTAAAAACATTCAAAGATATTTTTTTGACCTCAACATCAAGTTTGCTTTCACTAATTATTCCTCTAATATCCTTATAATTTCTGCGGGGTTGCAGTCCGGTTACTTTTACATCAAATCTTTTTGCTCTTATCGGACCCATTTTCATTTCTCTGCAAGTAATGTCATATCCATCAATATTAAGTTTCCCTAGTTCACTTTTTAGAAATGAAAAATCCAGTCCAAGATCAATCAATGCACCAACCATCATATCGCCGCTTATCCCTGAAAAACAGTCAAAATATAAAATTTTTTCCATGTTATTCAGCTCTGGGGTATTTAGATTTTTTATAAACTGCTTATTCATTAAATAAATTTAGAGCTTTAAAGTTATATTGTTTAAAAATATCATTTTATTTAGACTATTGCAAAAAGATAGCATTTTATATATTTTAAGAAATATTCAGGGTAAAAAACCAAAATGATAATAAAAAGTAAAAAAATTAATAAACTAAAAAAAATTCTTGAAGATATGGGTTCTGTAATTATAGCATTTTCAGGTGGGGTAGATAGCAGCTTCCTTTTAAAGGCAGCGGAAACTGTTCTGGGTAAAAATGTCATTGCGGTTACCGCAAAATCACCAACATATCCAAAAAGAGAATTTGAAGATGCAAAAAAAATCGCAAAGAGTTTAAATTGCAGACAGGTAATCATTGATTCCAATGAGATGAAAATAAAAGAATTCAGAAATAACCCAAAAAACAGATGTTATTTCTGTAAAAAGGAACTTTTTTTAAAATTAATTTCTATAAAAAATAAATATAAATTTAACTTTGTGGCTGATGGTACCAACTATGATGATTTAAATACATTCCGTCCAGGGTTAAAAGCATTAGAAGAACTGGGAATAAGAAGTCCTCTTGCCGATGCTGGCCTGACCAAAGAAGAAATAAGAAAATATTCCAGAATGTTAAACCTATCAACGTGGAACAAGCCGGCCTTTTCCTGTCTATCATCCAGATTTCCGTATGGTGAGGAAATTTCAAAATTTAAATTGGAAAAAATTGAAAAAGCTGAAAGTTTCCTTCATTCCCTGGGTTTCAGCCAGATAAGAGTAAGATACCACTACCCTATTGCCAGAATAGAAATTGGAAAAGAAGAAATCCCTAAAATACTTCAAAGCAATATCAGGGAAAAAATAATAAAAAAATTAAAAAAAATAGGATTTGAATATATCACTTTAGATCTTGAAGGCTACCGGTCAGGGAGCATGGATGAACTAAAGGAATGTAACATAGACTAGTAACAAATCCTTTTAAGAAATTCCTTATAATTTTTATTAAAAATTTCTTCAACTTCATCTTTTTTCAGACCAGAACCCAGACCCACTCTTTCCTGCATATCCGATTTAAATAAATCATTATGGCTGTGAGCATCACTATTTATTAAGAACTTAACCCCCGCTTCCCTGCCCACATTTGCTACAACTCCATTAGTAAGACTATGACCAGCTCTGGAAGAAATTTCCATAAAAATACCATTCTGAGCTGCAAGTCTTGCTTCCTTCAGCTTTAAAATCCCGGGGTGTGCCAAGAGGTCCACATATTTTGATTTAACCGCTTCTAAATTAGTTCCTGGCTCAACATTTTCCACAATACTCTCTCCATGAGCTACTACTATCCTTGCTCCTAGTTCTTTAGCTGCTTTAGCCATATCGTCTATACTTTTAGAGGGAACATTGGTCAGCTCCACACCCGGAATCGCATTTATATCCCAATATTTTTCTGCGAGCTGGCAGTCCTTTTTTAATCTTGAAATTATAAAATCAAGATTTGAATAGCTCCCGTGATCGGTTAATGCTATGCACCTGTACCCAAAAACAACCGCGAACCTGACAAGCTCAATGGGACTGTTTTCACCATCAGACAGAAACGTATGCGTGTGAAAATCGTAAATCATAAAAAATATTCCTTTCTAAATACGCCCGTAGACAATGAAAATAATATGGTTAATTCTATCAATATTATAGATAGAAAACTATAATTTTATTAGAATACTCCTTATGATGATTGATAAAGGCTTTAGCAAATTCGAAAATAACATGGAAAGATATTGAAAGGAATATAAATTAACATTGATTAATTTTTTAGTAGAAACAATAGGTTTTTCAGTCTGTCATCAATTATCTTCAAGGAGCCTTACTGTTGGTAATATTATCCTGCCAATTTGTTCCAGATGCAGTGGTATTTACACTGGCTTTTTTATCACAACTATTATTTTATTTATAATGTTTAGAAAAAAAGAAAATGATCTTCCTTCGCTTTACATCCTCATAATCTTTGCCCTTTTTTTCTTATCTACAATAATTGATGGGATTGCTTCAAATTTTGGTTTGTATAATACGAATAATAATTTAAGATTCATCACCGGTTTCTTGTGTGGATCATCAATTATGTCAATAACTTATCCCATTTTTATATTCCAATATTATAAGGAATCAAAAAAAGAAAAAATATTTAAAAAACCGGATGAATTCATAATTTATATCTTAATACTGATAGTATTTATTACAATAACCTTGCTCAGGCTTAACTTTTTAGGTTACTTTTACTATTATTTAGTTGGATTTTCAGTTTTATTTACTTTTTACTTTATAAATCTGGTAATGGTGTTATTAATTCCACTATTTTCACAAAGAGCGACCAGGCTTGCAAGCAAATACTTAATCTTACCTTCAATAATAGCTATTGCCTTATCATTATTAGAACTATTTGTTTCCTACTGGTTTCACAGGTTCATCATCCGCTTTTAATCTATAATCCTGAAGATAGAGATAATACTTAGAACAGATTAATAAAACCATAATTATAATAAATTAAAAAGGTTATTATAGTAGAAACTCCGGTACCTAAAATCACCTGGTTTACTGTATGTTTTTTAATTCTTACCCTGGCCCACCCAATTATAGGAATAAGCGGTATCATAAGCAGCATCCATTTGCCAAATAAAATATTAAAGGTGATAACCATAAAAGTTATCCCGCTGGTGTGTAAACAAATTTTCCAGAAATAGGTTATAATAGTTAAAATAATAGTGGAAACTATAATTACTGCAAATATGGATTTTAAAAATAAAGGCCCTTCCAGAACATATAGAATGATAAAACATATTATATAACTTATACAGGTTACAAACAGTGGTTTTATCCTGTCTTCTTTTTCGGGTATATGCATATCATTTATTTCCTTTTTCTTATATAAAAAACATATATAGAGATATGGGATTACTGTCCCGAAAAGCAAACAGAGAAAAGCCCAGTTAATTGCTTCAATTTTATTATCTACAACCGTTAGACACACAATTAAAAAAATGGGCACAGAAATAAATGATCCATCAGAAATATATGATATTGTTATTGCAAACTTATTCATAAAATCCTTATGCCTTCTTGCCCTTTAAAAATAAAGAACTCCATATTTATGGCTAAATAAAAATAGACTCTTTTTAAATCAGGAGTCTATTATAGTAAAA
>PEXF01000074.1 GCA_002779205.1 Candidatus Hydromicrobium americanum | reverse complement strand
GAAACTGTTCCAGCAGTAACTACCAGCAGGTCTTCTACTCTCCAGAGGTATGGCACATGTTTATGTCCGTTTAGCACCATATCCACCCCGGCATCAACCACTGTTTCCAGAACATCGCCGGCATCATTTACAATATTCCTCTCCCTGCCTGTGTTGGGGACTGATATCAAATGATGATGCATGGCAAAAATCTTAAAATTTCCATCATCGCATTTACTGAACTCATTCTTGATCCATTCATAATGTTCTCTACCAATCTGTCCATTATCCAGATCTGGTTCACTTGAATCAGCTGCAACAATAGTTACCTTATTACTGCTAAAAGAAATATACCTGCTTCCAAAGATATCTTCAAAATGTAAATATCCCACATTCCTGGAATCATGGTTTCCTAATTGGACCAGCAGATTTTTACATTTTATAGGTGAAAGATAGTTCTTCAACGTATCATATTCCATTCTGAAGCCATTGGCAGTGAGATCTCCTGTTATTATTACAATATCAGGGCCAAGTTCATTTATTTCATCAATACATCTGGTAAGAAGACTGGGTACAAAATGTTTTTCACCCACATGAATATCGGAGATCTGAACTATCACTGTTTCTTTAGTATTTTCTGCCATTACTTTCCCTTTCAAGTATTATATATAAATACCGATATATGTATTATCTAGTTTAAATGTTTCTTTTATTTTTTAAAAGAAATTATACCACGAAAATTTTATACTTCTTTATTAAAATTTAAGGATGACATTCAGTGCTGCATAAAAGAAAAAGTAGAACGCAATATTATTATTGTGCTCTACTTTTTATCGACATCCTCCCGCCCTAAAGGATAAGAGATTCCTGCTTCACAGTGATTCCTAACAAATTCACTCCACAGGCTTAAACGGTATGCCCTACCGCCATTGATTGACAGTCTTATATCTCCTTCCTTTAGGCACGAGTCTTACAGCTGACTTCGATGAATTTACACATAAGATTTCTCTGTATCTTTATCAAATAGGTGTATTTTTTCAATACCTACATATAAGGTTGACTTCTCACCACTCCTAATTTTGGATCTGGGGTTTACTCGGGCTGTTATCAGTACCCCCTCAATATCGACATATACATAGATTTCTGAACCCATAGGCTCTGTAACTTCAACATTTGCAGTAATTGTACTATTCGCAGGGATATTCTGTACAAAATCACTATCTTCTAAATCTTCGGGTCTGATTCCTATTACTATTTCTTTTCCTATGAGATTATTATCTTTAATTATTTTCCTAACCTTATCAGTTGTGTTAAGTTCAAATATGCCGCCCTTTAATGTCATCCGGTCAGTTATAGCAGCATCCAGGAAGTTCATTGCGGGACTTCCTATAAATCCAGCTACAAACATATTATTTGGGTAGTCATATACTTCCTGGGGTTTACCAGTCTGCTGCACTATTCCATCTTTCATAATAATTATCTTATCTGCCATGGTCATAGCCTCGGTCTGGTCGTGGGTTACATATATTATAGTGGCATTAAGTCTCTCGTGAAGTTTTGCAATTTCTGTTCTCATCTGGACTCTAAGTTTTGCATCAAGATTGGATAGCGGCTCATCCATTAAAAATACCTTAGGGTTTCTTACAATTGCTCTTCCTAAAGCAACTCTCTGTCTTTGTCCTCCGGAAAGCTGTTTGGGTTTTCTCTTCAATAGATCTTCAATTTTTAAAATTTTTGCTGCTTCATGTACCATTTTATCAATTTCCAGTTTAGGTTTTCTTCGCAGTCTTAATCCAAATGCCATGTTGTCATAGACATTAAAATGAGGGTAGAGAGCATAGTTCTGGAAAACCATTGCTATATCCCTGTCCTTTGGAGCAACGCCATTGACTAACCTGTCTCCGATGTAAATTTCACCTTCTGTTACCTCTTCCAGTCCCGCAACCATACGCAACATGGTAGTTTTTCCACAACCTGACGGTCCTACCAGAACCGTGAATTCCCTGTCTTCTACGGTGCTGTTCATGTTATTAACAGCAACTACATCATCAAATTTTTTTGTTAGATTCTTTACGATAACCTTTGCCATTATCTCTCCCTTTTTAATTGTTAATTGTTATTTGAAATTATAAAATAAAAAATGATTATTTTCTATAGAAAGATATATAATTCATACCATACGGATCTCTACCAGCAAGGAAATCTGCTGCTTTTATTGCTTCTGCCAGATTGTCTATCAATGGATCAGTGATAGGAGCGCATAAACCACTGATTATACCCATAGTTATAAAATGAATATTAAGCAGATTCCTGTCTGGCATTCCAAAACTAACATTAGAGTATCCCCCTGTAATTGATACCCCGAACTCTTTTGCAACTCTTCTTTGAGTTTCCAATGTAATTCTACCTGCATTAGAATCTATAGAGTTAGGCATAACCAGACAGTCAAATACCAGATCTTCTTTCTTTATTCCTATAGACTCTGCCCTCTTTATTATTTTTTCTGCAATTTCAAATCTTTTTTCAACATTATCTGGAATTCCATCCTCATCCATTGTAAGGCATATTACCGCGCTTCCACTCTTTTTAACCATTGGTAAAACTTCTTCCAGTGATTTTTCCTTACCGTTTACTGAATTGATAAGTGCCTTGTAAGGATAAACCTCCAGAGCCGACTTTAGCGCTTCTGGATTTGCAGAATCCAGGCAAAGGGGTTGATTGGTTACCTCCATAACTATCTTAACTGCTTTAGGCAGCATTTCAACTTCATCTACACCAACTGCTCCAACATTAATATCAATTATATGAGCACCAGCTTCAGTTTGTTTTATAGCATCTTCTCTTGCAATATCAAATTTTCCCTGTTTTAATTCCTCAGCTAAAGACTTCCTGCCAGTAGGATTAATTCTTTCAGCAATTATAACCGTGGGAAGATCTGGTCCAAATTTAACTTCAGTTCCCTTACCGGTAACTACCGTCTCCATTTTCTTATACCTTTTCCTTTTTATATAGGTTGTTAAATATTTTTATAAAGACTGACAAAAATTTTTCATTTATCTCCGGTAAAGCTATAGTAACTCTGATATATTCAGGTATTCCCAGATTTTCCCCTGGTCTTACTATAAACCCATTTTTCAGTAGTTCTTCTACAATCTCATCACTATTTTTACCGGTATTAATCAATATAAAATTTGCATATGATTTAATAAAGCCTATCCCATTTTTATTTAAAATGTTATAGAACCTGTCTTTTTCTTTTTCTATCTTTTCCCTGATTTCATTAATGCAGGATTCATTATCCAGCGCAGCTGCAGCAGCTTTCTGCGCAATTGAATTTACGTTAAAGGGAATTCTTGCTTTGTTTAATGCGGAAATAATTGACCTGTCAGCTATTCCATATCCGATTCTTAATCCCGCCAGTCCAAAAATCTTTGAAAATGTCCTTAATATCATAAGGTTACTGCACCCGGATAGATATTCTATTGTATTAATTCTTTCCTGCTCCGGCACATATTCCCAGTAGGCTTCATCCACAACCAGTAATATATCTTTATTAATATTTTCTATAACATAGTCAAATTCCCTACGATTGATATTGGTGCCTGTAGGGTTGTGAGGATTGGTCAGGAATAATATTTTAGTCTTATCATTTATGGATCCTATTAGCATTTCTACATCCTGCCTGAAATCCTTTAAGGGAACTTTAACTGCTGTTCCACCATACTTTACTACTGACTTTTCATAAATTAAAAAAGTAGGATCGGCAATTACTACTCCTTCTCCTGGACCAATAAAACTGTCACAGATCATCTCAATAATCTGATCTGTGCCGTTCCCTATAATTATGGTATCTCTATCTACATTATACTTTTCGGCAAGTTTCTGCCTTATTTTCCTGCACTCGCTATCAGGGTAATATTTTATATTATCCAGGTTCTTACAGATTTCTTCTAAAACCCCTGGGTGTGGTCCATATAAGTTTTCATTGGATGCTAATTTATAAACCCTATCCAGATTGTACTGCTCTTTTATTTCTTCTATGGTTTTGCCCGGAATATATTCCGGCAATCTGGAAATCCACTCCTTAATTTTTATACTCATTTTTTATCCTTCCTGTTTTCAAACCTTAACCTAACAGAACTTTGATGTGCAAATAATTTTTCAAATTCAGATAATATCTCAATAAACTTTTTTTCCTTCCGCAGAGCATCCTCGTTGTAAAAAGTTACACTGCTTCTTTTTAAAAAATCATATACACTCAGTGGTGAAGAAAACCTCGTATTGCCATTAGTGGGAATAACATGGTTGGTACCCCCTATATAATCACCGACTGCCACAGGACAGTATTCACCAATAAATATTGCACCTGCATTTTTTATTTTCTTTAAGACTTTTTTTGCATCCTTTACCATTATCTCCAGGTGTTCCGGCGCTATCATATTACAAATCTCAACCAGCCGATCTTTTTCCTTGATGAAAATAATTTTGCAATTTTTCTTAAGCGATTTTAAAATGACCTCCATATTCACCCTCGCCTCATATTCTTTTAAAAGACTATCCAGATGCCCGTAAATTTTTTCAATAACTTTTTTTGCTATATCCGGACTGGAGGATAATAATATACTTCTGGAATCCGGACCATGTT
>PEXF01000109.1 GCA_002779205.1 Candidatus Hydromicrobium americanum | reverse complement strand
ACACCATAATTTAAAATTTTCCCTTTATCTACCAGCTCATCCAGAATACCGAAAACTTCCGGGTTCCAGTAAACCTCGGTAGTAGGACAATGTAGCTGAATAAGGTCTATTGTTTCAAGATCCATATTCTTCAGGCTGTCATCTATAAACCTTGTTATATTTTCCCTGTTGTATCCTTCCGTGGTATGAGGCACGAGTCTTCTTCCTGCCTTTGTAGCTACATAAATTCTCTCTTTTACTCCTTTCAAGAATTTTCCTATGGCTTTCTCACTCAATCCTTCATTATATACATCTGCGGTATCGATAAAATTTACTCCTTTTTCCACTGCCTTATTAAGTATTTCTCCGGCAGTATCAAAATTAAATTTCTCACCCCACCTGCCACCTAACTGCCAGGTGCCCAGTGAAACTTCTGAAACTTTAAAACCTGTTTTTCCAAGAGTTCTGTATTTCATAATTATCCTTTCCCAATCTTAATTTAGTTCAAGTATTTAAAATTATCTAAAAGATAAGAATTTATATTTATTGTAACAAGAAATTCCCCTTGATATCAAATACTCAACTTTATTTCCGTATAGCTTCATAATCTTTAAGGTAATATTACCTGGAACTTTTCTAGCTACCACAAACCTGTCAATTTTTTTTACAGGCACAATCCCGGCAATAGAACTTGTTTTAAATATTTCATCTGCATTTATAATATCACGGTAGTGAACATTTTTTTGCTTGACTTCTATCCCGTTTTCCCTACATATCCTTATAACCACTTCTCTGGTTATTCCTGGTAAGATATTCTGGGTAAGCGGTGGAGTATAAACTATGTTTCTCTTTACAAAAAAAATATTACTTGATGCACCTTCCAGAACCAGATGATCCCTGGTTAAGAAAACTGCCTCCTGGGCCTCATTATAGTGAGCTTCATTTTTTGCGAAAATATTTTCAAAATAATTCAGAAGCTTGTGGCAATAAAGGGGGCTGCCCATCACCGGTCTTCTTATTGAAGAAGTGGTAATATTTATTCCTTTAGTATAATCAACTTCGGGGTAAGGTGTAAGACTGTCAGCAATTATTACGAGATTAGGCTTATACCCCCCGTTAAAATGGAGCTCCCCGCTGTGGATACCCCTGGTTACAATTATTTTTATATAGGCATCTCTCTTTTGAAGATTGTTTTTATCAATAGTTCTTCTCAGAGCATCTTTTATATATTCTTTATCAAAAGGAAGATTATACTTTAAAACCTTAAGTGAAAAAAACAGTCTCTCGAGATGGGCATCAAGCATAAATGTATAGCCCCCATAGCTTCTCAAGGTTTCAAACAGGCCATCACCATATAAAAATCCCCTGTCTCTAACCGGTACTTTAGCCTTACTTTCTATAACCAGCTTCCCACTTACAAAAACATATTTAAACATACGAGTAGCCTGCCAGATAAATTTTATAGCAGTTTCCTTAGATTCTTTGCATTAAAAAACTTTAAAGTTTCCTTTAGAGCAATTCCTTTATCCAGAGTTTCATTATACTCATCTTCAGGTACCGAATCTTCTACAATTCCTCCGCCTACATTATAATAAAACTTATTTCCCTTTATAACAAATGTTCTGATTACAATATTTAAATCCATAGTACTATCAATTCCAATATAACCGGCTGAACCTGTATAAACACTCCTGACTGTTGGTTCAAGCTCATCAATAATTTCCATTGCCCTTATTTTGGGCGCGCCTGTTATTGAGCCGCCGGGAAACGCAGCCTTTATTATACCTGAAATATCGGTACCTTTCTTTACTCTGCCAATTACCGTTGAGACAGAATGAAAAACCCTCGCATATTTTTCTACAACTGCGTGCTCGTAAACTCTAACTGTGCCGTAGTAGCAGAATTTCCCCAGATCATTACGCTCCAGGTCAACAATCATATTCAGTTCCGCTCTATCTTTAATGCTATCTTTTAGTTCCATCATATTTTTGTTATCACTGTCAGAATCTATCCCCCTGGGTCGGGTTCCTTTTATGGGTCTGGTCTCTATAATATTATTTTTTAAAAATAAAAATCTTTCCGGTGAAGAACTGCCTATGCTAAGCTCAGGAAATCCCATAAAAGCAGAAAATGGAGCAGCATTTTTTTCTCTTAATATATAATATAAGTCCATTGGTTCTACAGGCAGATCCGCTTCAAATCTCTGACTGAAATTTGCCTGATAAATATCGCCGTTATGAATATATTCTTTGGTTTCAAGTACCTTTTTGATATAATTCCGCCTTGTAAGATTTGAGCGGAGTTTTATATTTGAAATATTTTTTTTGTAATATTTCTCAATAATATCCCTTTTTATATCATTTAAGCCTTCTAAACTACTAGCAACACTCTCTACTTCCAGATTGACTTTCCTAATTAAATCCCTTTCACTTATATCAGGATCCATATAATCATCTTCCAGGAAAGTAGTCTCACAAGCACTTTTATTTTCCTCTTTCTTTTCACCGGTTAAAAAATTCCTGATAAAATACCACCTGCTGTCCTGGTGGCCATATGCAAGCAACCTGTCATAATAAGCAAGATAAAATATGGGAAGATTAACATCATCGGAAGCATTCTGAGGAAGTTCTTCAATATAGTTTTTCAGATCATAAGAGAAATACCCGGCAAAACCACCCTTAAAATCAGGGAGTTTTTCTTCAAGGTCCCTGGTTATTTTCACAATCCTGCCCTCATCTATATAGACCACTCTAACATTCTTTATTTCACTGCCGGGAGGACTGCAGGTATAATCTTTAATGTTTTGTTTGAGAAAAGACAAAGGATGCTGATAGGAATAATACCTGATATCTCTGGCGTTACCAGTAAACTCATTTTTATAGCCGCTGCTTTTTATAACAAATTTTGGATCCCAGCCGATATAAGAGAACCTGGAATATTTATCCGGAGAGAGACTGCTGTCCAGAAAACATAAGTAATTACTATCCTTTAAAATATAGGCCGCATCCTGAGGTGGTGTTTTTAGATTAATGGCTGAAATTGTCGAAAGGATTTTCATAGACAAATGAAATTTTTAAGTATTTTTAACCCGACTGGAGTCAGGAATGATTCAGGATGAAATTGTATTCCTTCCAACTTATAGTTTTTATGCCTTACTCCCATTATAATGCCATCTTCAGTACGAGCAGTTACTTCAAGTGAAGAAGGGATGGTGTCTTTTTTTAAAATAAGAGAATGATATCTGGCAGCTTCGAAAGGATTTTCAACACCGGTAAAAATACTCTTTCTATCATGATAAATCATAGATGTCTTCCCGTGGATTACCACTCCCGAATTGATTACTTCTGCACCAAATACTTCACCGATGCACTGATGCCCCAGACAGACTCCCAGTATAGGTATTTCTTTATAAAAATGCCTGATTATATCTTTTGACATACCTGCATCAACAGGTCTTCCCGGACCAGGTGAAATAACTATCCTGGATGGCGCCATCTTTTTAATTTCATTCAGACTTATCTTATCATTTCTCCTGACCTTTATATTCTCACCCAGAATGCCCAGATACTGCACCAGATTAAAAGTAAAGGAGTCATAATTATCTATCATCAATATATCTATTTTTTTAGTCCTGGTATTCGTGCTCATTTTATCTCATGACCTTATTCTATTCATACATTTATTTTAATAAAAATCTGGCTGCCTGTTATTCCCGGTAGAAGGAATTATATTAGAAGCATAAGAAAATCTCAAAAGGAATATTTTGGTCTACCAAAAAAAGTTGAAGAAAAATAATTTTAAGGAATGATTTTATTTATAAAATCTATTTTTTTAAAGTCTCTGTCAAATGTAAATATTGTATCGCAATTATTTTTTACCGAACGGCTAGCCAGGCATGTATCTATAAAGTCAATATTTTTTTCCTCATATAAGTCCAGTGCTCTCAGGATAACCTGACGGTTTTCTATTATCGTGTTGTCAGTCTCGGCAATAGCCAGTATTTTTTCAACTACAGCATTCCTGTCCAGGTTATATATGCTTTCCAGAACATAAATAATCTCAGCAATGATTAAATCACATATAAATAGCTCATATTTTCCCCTTGATACCTGATTCAGGAACTTTCTGGATTCCTGAGCCTGATTGTCAGGATCACCGGTAAAAAATCTTATAAATAGATTGGTGTCCGCATAAACTCTATTTTTCAAGATTTCACCCTTTTTGCCATATGATCATGTGCCTTTTTTTCTATTTCTTTCCAGCTCAATTTTTTTACATCTTCCGGTATTGAAACAGAGCTCTGCAGGTTAAAAATAGAGGGGATTTTTCTTATAAAGGCTTTTCCTCCGGAAAACTTAACTATAACTTTATCCCCTTCTCTCAATCCAAGCTGTTCCCTGACAGATTTGGGTATAGTTACCTGGCCTTTTTTTGTTACGGTAGTTGTACTCATTTAAAAAATCCTTACTATTATATTTTGGTATTACTTTATCATAAAAGTAATAATTAGTAAATTATTCTTTTCTAAATCTGCAGTAGGGTCGAGAACTGGCGCGCCACTGAAATATTTCAGTACGTTTCCAGCTCCCGCCACATCAAACCCAGCGTTCGGATTTCCCGAACTGGGCTTTCTTGCT
>PEXF01000004.1:3241-4535 GCA_002779205.1 Candidatus Hydromicrobium americanum | reverse complement strand
AAGACCGTTGAGTTTTCTGGCTGCTATTATAAAAATAACAGCACGTATTCATTATTATACAATTTTGACTTATCAAGAGATTAAAATAAAATGTAATTGGAAATAAATGTTTTTGATTTGTTATATAAATCAAGGATTATAAAAAGTATCATCTAATTACTATTTTAATTCTGGCATCGGCCAATCATTTATAATGCCTTCTAGAGCAATATTGAGATAATTATTTAATTTATCAATATAAAATTTTTTAATGTAAGAGTTTAGACAATTCATAAAGTTCCTTATCCATTGGCTTCTCTTCTTTTATAGCCTTCTCCAGAGGAACTGATGTTATTGCACCATTTTCCATAACTGCCATCTGGCCAAATTGTCCTTCATGGACTAACTCTACAGCTTTTGCTCCCAGCCTGGTGGCAACAATCCTATCAAAAGCGGACGGTCTTCCGCCTCTTTGCAAGTGGCCAAGTATGACTACTCTGGTTCCATAACCTGTTCTTTTCTCAATTTCTTTTGCCACAACATTGCCTATCCCGCCAAGCTGTACATGGCCAAAACTATCAATTGCACCAGAAGCTGTTACCTGCTCTTCTCCTTCAGCAGGCTTTGCTCCTTCAGCAACTGCGATTATAGTAAAGTCCTTGCCTCTTTCCCTTCTCTTTTCTATAACATTTACAATTTCATCATAGTCAAAAGCAACCTCAGGAATTAAAATAACATCGGCTCCACCGGCAATCCCTCCACTTAAGGCAAGCCAGCCTGCATCTCTTCCCATAATTTCCACTATCATTATTCTACTATGTGAAGATGCTGTAGTGTGAAGCTTATCAATGCAATCTGTTACAACTTCCAGTGCAGAGGCACTGCCTATGGCATAATCAGAATGGGCAATATCATTATCTATAGTCTGGGGAACACCAACACCTTTTATTCCATACTGGGTCAACCTGGTTATAACCCCATTAGTATCATCTCCGCCAATAGTTATTATGGCATCCAGCTCAAGCTTTTTTATATTCTCTTTAACCTTCTCAACTCCATTTTCTATCTTGAAAGGATTAGTCCTGGATGTTCCAATTATGGTACCACCTTCTCCCAGTATCCCTGAAACTGATTCCCTGTCCAGTTCCTCTGCATTACCTTTAACCAGACCTTCCCATCCATTTTTAATCCCTATTACTTTATAGCCGTATTGGGTTGCCTTTAGATAAATCGCTCTTATAGCTGCGTTTATTGCCGGAGAATCCCCTCCGCCGCATAAAACACCTATTTTCTTTATCATTTTATCTCCTATAAT
>PEXF01000004.1:1981-3186 GCA_002779205.1 Candidatus Hydromicrobium americanum | reverse complement strand
CAGGTATAAAATTAATAATTAAATATTTTTTAAAAAATCAATCTCTATCAAAATTAAGATTATATTAATTTTTGGCATATAATCAACTTAATTTTTTAGTTATAATATCATTTACTATTCCGGGATTTGCCTTGCCTTTGGTTTTAGCCATTACTCTTCCGATTAAAAAGCCTATAGCTTTATCCTTTCCCTCCCTGAACTGTTCCACCACGCCGGGATTATCTTTAATGACCTCTTCAATAATGGCTTCAAGCAAACCTTCATCGCTTATCTGCTCCAGCCCCCTATCTTCAATAATCTTCTGTGGGTTCCCCCCGGTGCTGAACATCTCTTCAAATACTGACTTGGCTATTTTAGAATTGATTTTACCCTTATCGATTATTCCCAGCATCTTGCAGAGGTTCTCAGGAGTTACTCTGCTATCTTTAATGGTCATTTTTTCTTTATTTAGAAGTGCGCTGAAGTCACTCATTATCCAGTTGGCAATATTTTTAGCATTATCATAATGCTTGCAGCACTGCTCAAAATAATCTGCCAGATCTTTATTATTAGCCAGAAAGCTGCTGTCATATTTGGGTAGGCTGTACTGCTTCTCAAATCTTTTAGCTTTTACAGAAGGCAGCTCGGGAATTGTCTTTCTAATATCCTCTATCATCTTATCCTCTATATAAATAGGAACCAGATCTGGCTCCGGAAAATATCTGTAGTCATGGGCTTCTTCTTTGGAACGCAGGGCCTTGGTGGTTCCTGTTTTGCTGTCATAATGCCTTGTCTGCTGAATTATTTCACCGCCGGCCTCCAGAACTTTAACCTGTCTTTTAACTTCATACTCCAGCCCTTTTTGCAGGAATTTAAAGGAGTTTAAATTTTTAATCTCGGTCTTTGTGCCAATTTTATCTTCGCCTGTTTTCCTTACTGAAACATTGGCATCACACCTCAAGCTCCCCTCTTCCATACTGCAATCACTGACATCCAGAAACAGAATTAAATTCCTCAAGACGATCATATATTCCTTTGCTTCCTCGGGCGATCTTATATCCGGCTCCGTAACAATTTCTATAAGAGGAGTTCCGGCACGGTTAAAATCAACTATACTGGCTTCAGATTCACTTATTCTTCCAGTTGTTCCCTTATGCAGGAGTTTCCCCGTATCTTCCTCCATATGCACTCTTGTTATCCTCACCCTCCTTATATAGCCGCCCATA
>PEXF01000004.1:0-1902 GCA_002779205.1 Candidatus Hydromicrobium americanum | reverse complement strand
AATAATTTTTTCTGTGGAATATAGTATATTTTTTAATCTTACAATTTAGTGTCAGGGCAATCTTTGCGGCATATTCAATTGCTTTTTTATTTATAACTGGAAGTGACCCCGGATGTCCCAGACATACAGGACAGGTATATATATTTTTCTCCTCACCAAATGAAAGCCTGCACCCGCAAAACATCTTGGTATTGGTATAAAGTTCAACATGGGTCTCTAAGCCTATAACCGGTTCATATTCGTTTTTCATTTCTGCAGTCCAGACATAATATTTATTAATTTAAAAAACTAATCTTGCATAAGCTGATAAAAACACCCGGTAATCTGTTATAATTCCGGCCTGCCGGTAAAGCCTATTGCCTTCTCCAGGCTGTAAGCTGCCTTAAGCACATTATCCTCTCTCAATACGTTTCCAATAATCTGCAATCCAATGGGTAATTTACTGCCGGACAGCCCTGCAGGAATTGAAATTGCCGGCAGTCCCGCCAGATTTGCCGGTATAGTGCAGATATCCGAAAGATACATAGTCAATGGATCTTCCATCTTCTCTCCAATCTTAAAAGCCGTAGTAGGCGATGTCGGAGAGATCAGAACATCAAATTTTTCAAAAGCTTTTTTAAAATCATTTATAACGAGCGTTCTTACTCTCTGTGCCTTCTCATAATATGCGTCATAATATCCTGCTGACAGACAGTAGGTTCCTATCATTATTCTTCTTTTAACCTCATCTCCAAATCCCTCTGCCCTGCTTCTGCGGTACATTTCCCTTAAGGTCCTCGCTTCCACGTTCCTGTATCCATATCTTACTCCATCAAATCTTGAAAGGTTTGAACTGGCTTCAGAAGGGGCAATAATGTAATACACGCTCAGCGCATATTCCAGGCTGGGAAGTGAGATCTCTTCAACTATTCCACCCATATCTTCAACCAGTTTGATGATCCTGTAAACTGCTTCTTTTACTTCCCGGTCGATACCTTCAACCATCAGTTCCTTCGGAACTCCGATCCTCATATCTTTTATGTCTGCCCTAAGGAAGCTTTTATAATCCGGAACCTCCACATTTATAGAGGTGGAATCTTTTCTGTCATGGCCGCAGATTATATTAAGCATCGCTGCGCAATCTTCAACATCTCTTGTAAGCGGCCCTATCTGGTCAAGTGAAGATGCAAACGCTACCAGTCCATACCTGGACACCATCCCGTATGTGGGCTTAAATCCGACAACACCGCAAAGAGATGCAGGCTGCCTTATTGAGCCGCCGGTATCAGATCCCAGCGAGCATACAGCCTCACCTGCTGCAACACAGGCTGCAGGTCCGCCGCTGGACCCACCTGGCACTCTGTCAGTATCCCATGGGTTTTTAACAGTCCCGAAATAGGAGTTTTCATTGGATGAGCCCATTGCAAACTCATCCATATTTGCCTTTCCAACCAGTATATAATTCCGGCTTTCCAGTCTGTCAATTACCGTAGCATTATATATAGGGATATAGTTTTCTAAAATTCTGGACGCACAGGTTGTAGTTATATTTTTGGTACATATATTGTCTTTTATGGCAATTGGTATGCCCATAAAATCTTCTATATCACTGCCGGCGCTTATAAGCTTATCTACTTCCCCTGCCCTGGATAAGGCACTTTCCTTCTCCAGCCTGATATATGAATTTAGCCTGTCATCAACCTCTTCAATTCTCAAATAGATGCTTTCAACAATTTCAGTGCAGGATATCTGTCTTTTTTCCAGCCTGTCTTTAAGTTGGTGAGCAGTAAGATAATGAATTTCCAAAATTTCTCCTTACTAGTTTATTAGTCTATCTTTGGCACTTTAAAGCCATCATTTGCCTCATCAGGGGCATTTTTAAGCGCGGACTCCTGGGTAACTGATTTTTCTGCCATATCCTCC
>PEXF01000102.1:4024-4371 GCA_002779205.1 Candidatus Hydromicrobium americanum | reverse complement strand
GAAACAATTTATATCAGATTTGGAGGCTGGCGCAAGAGCAGACTCTATATTTATGGTAGCAAGGAAACAGGTTAGAAAAAAGAAAAACGGTGATGATTATTGTGCAGTTACTCTTCAGGATAAGGAAGGAAGTATTGAGGGAGTATTGTGGACGGAAATTTATCGTAGTGCTGGAAATTTTACTGAGGGAGATTTAGTTTCAGTAGAAGGAGATGTAAAAGAATATAAGGGAATCAAGCAACTTGTCGTAAGCTCTATAAAAAAGATTGAAAATAAAGAAGATATAGAATATTCAGATTACATAAAGACTTCCAGAAGAGATATTGATGAAATGTTTGCCGGGATTG
>PEXF01000102.1:1965-3943 GCA_002779205.1 Candidatus Hydromicrobium americanum | reverse complement strand
ATTTTAAAAATGCTGCTGCAGCACTCCGTTATCATCACGCCTTTAAAGGTGGACTGCTCGAGCATACACTGGCAGTAACTGAAATCTGTGATGCTATCTCCAGGGTTTATCATAATTTAAATTATGACCTGCTGATTAGTGGAGCAATCCTTCATGATATTGGTAAAATCAGGGAATACAAGACAGTAGCAACTACTGAAGTAACTGATGAGGGGAAACTTCTTGGTCATATCACCATCGGGTATGGATGGGTTTTGGAAAAAATAAAACAGATAAACGATTTCCCGCAAGATTTAAGGGATAGACTTCTTCATATAATACTGAGCCATCATGGTCAAAAGGAATTTGGCTCTCCTAAAAGACCGAAGATATTGGAGGCTTTCGTAGTCTATTATGTAGATCATATGGATGCTGATATAGGCGGATATAATATTATATTGGAAGAAAATAAAAGCGGCAGTGGCTGGTCAGATTATGTTAAGAACTTTGAAAGGTCGGTTTTTTTAAAAAAACTTGAGCTGCCCGGCGATGAAGATAGCAAGGATATCAAAAGAATGGTGGCGGGTAAACTGGGTAGAGATAATACGAAGACTTACAGGGAAGAAAAACAGCAGGAAGAATTGTTTTAAACCTTTAATCTTTAACTATTGTTAAAAATGTTCAATTCTTAATATTTTATTTTTCACTCAAGAGAACATATAGCACTTATGGATATTATAAAATACAGAGAAGATGCGGAATCATTCCTGTATAAGGTAGATAAAGAGTATTACCTTCATTTTTCAGGGCAGAAAGACAGCATTAATATAAGTGGTATTTATGATGAATATAAATATTTATTTAGCAGGAAGAACATTGAATATATTAAAAACATAAGGGATAAAAGTGCTGGGGAAGAAAAGAAGAAAGCTGCATATCTGTTAAAATTCTGTATCGAAGGTTATATTGAGAGACAGGTAAAAGACTTGATTGATAAAATTGCAGAAGATGAGGCGCAGGCAAAGATTAATATAGAAGGCAGGAAAGTGCCTTTCAGGTATTCTGAGATCCTGCTGGCAAATGAACCGGACAAGGTTAAAAGAGACAGGATTGAGGATAAGAGAAGTAAAAAGATAGCAGAATCTTTTAATGATACTTTATATACATATTGGGATACTCTCCACAGGCAGGCAGTAGATTTAGGATTTTCAAGTTACAGCGAACTTTTTTCATATTTAAAGGAAGAAGATTTCTATAGCCTGCAGGCTGAAATGGAAAGGCTCCTGAATGAAACTCAAGATTTGTATGAAAAACATTTCACCAGTCTACTGGAGAGGGAGCTGGGAATACTCCTGAAAGATTCCCGGAAAAGCGACTTTGCATTTGTAAAAAGAGCAAAAAAATATGATAGGTTCTTTAAAAAGGATAGTCTTATCCCCATATTCACAGGTACTTTATTTGAGATGGGTATAGATATAAATAGATATAGTAATATTCATTTAGATGTGGAGGAAAGAGAAAACAAATCACCAAGAGCATTTTGCTGCACCCCTAAAGTACCGGAAGAGATATATCTGGTAATTATGCCAGGTGGAGGCCAGGATGATTATGAAGCTATGCTTCATGAAGGCGGTCACTCACTGCATTTTGGAAGTACCAGTTCAAAGCTTGATTTCGAGTACAGATGTTTGGGTGATAATGCGTTAACAGAAGGATATGCTTTTTGTATGGAACAGCTTATGCAGAACCGTGAGTGGCTGGTTGATTTTTTAAAGATGAGTCCTGACGAAGCAAGAGAATTTGTATACTTTTCAAACTTAATAAAGCTCTGGTTTTGCAGAAGATATGCAGGTAAGCTGAAATATGAGTTAATTCTTCATGACGGTCAGCCTATAAATGATAAAGAATCCAGTTATAAAGAAATTTTATCTGCTGTAAATTTAATGGAATACATGAAAGAAAATTATTTGAAAGATGTAGATAATGGTTTTTACTGTAC
>PEXF01000102.1:513-1946 GCA_002779205.1 Candidatus Hydromicrobium americanum | reverse complement strand
ATTTTCCAGTCACAACTTAAAGAATATATATATAGGAAATTTGGTTACGATTGGTATAAAAAGAAAAAAACCGGCCTTTTCCTGAGAGAACTCTGGAACTATGGGCAAAAGTATTCTGCATCTGAAGTTTTATTGCAATTGGATTTTAAAAGGCTGGATATTAGCTATCTAATAGACTCACTTATAAATGAAATCAGAAGTTTTTAAGAATGCTTGATTTTATTATTCATTTATATATTATAAAATATTTTTAAAATAGGTAAAAGGTTATAGAAAGGATTGCAATTGGACTTAAAACAAAAGATAAGAAATATTCCGGATTTTCCCAAGAAGGGAGTGGTATTCAGGGACATCACCACTCTTCTGAGAGATGGAGAAGCATTCAGGTATTCAGTGGACAGGATGGTTGAATATTGCAAGGGTAAAAAGATAGACGCGATATTATGTCCTGAGGCAAGAGGTTTTATATTTGGAGCAGTCATGGCTTATAAGTTAGGTGTGGACTTTATTCCGGTAAGAAAACCAGGAAAGCTTCCCTATAAGACCTGCCAGGCTTCTTATGATCTTGAATATGGCAAGAATATTTTGCAGATGCACATTGATGCTATAAAAAAAGGTGATAAGATTTTAATTGTAGATGATCTGGTTGCGACTGGCGGCACTGCGAAAGCGGAAGCGGAACTTGTTGAAAAAATGGGTGGCGAAGTTGTTGGATTCTGTTTTTTAATTGAGCTGGAGTTTTTAAATCCAAGAAAAATTTTAAAGGGTTATGATATATTTTCACTGATAAAATATGAATCGGAATAAAAAAAGATTGGAATGGAGAGAGGTTATTATATATGGCTAAAAAAGAAAAAAAGAAGAAAAGAGTTAGCAAAGGAGATGGAGAAGATAAAGAGTTAAAGGATAAATTTATGGAAGAGAGTCTGGGCGAAAAGAAAGAGGAGGCCAAAGAGAGCGAAGAAGAAATGATGAAAAAGCTCCAGGAGGAGATTGATAAATTAACAACCAAAGACATCATAACCCAGATGATGATGTCCCTTTCCAGCTTTGCTTATAAAAAAATGGGACTTCCTGTTGGAGTAAATGATAAATATAAGGACAGGCAGCAGGCGAAGCTTGCCGTAGATGGTTTTGATGCACTGCTAAAGGTTATACTTGATGAAGTGAACGTAGAGGAGAGAGAGAATTTAAAGTCTTCTTTATCTAATTTGCAGATAAATTTTGTTAAAATATTTCCTTAATTATTGAATCCCAAGTAGATATTAGAGTGAATTATTAATTGATGATTAGTTTATCTGATTTTTCTTGATATAATCTCTAGCTTCTTTGATGGCTATCTTTACAGCCTCTTTTGCAGTTTTAGCTCTAATTATATATGGAGTGTTTTCACTATAATATGGGCGAACCTCCCAGGATTTTAGTGCGATGAT
>PEXF01000102.1:0-446 GCA_002779205.1 Candidatus Hydromicrobium americanum | reverse complement strand
ACAGCATGAGATGAAAGTATTATTGGTACATTTCTGGCGTAACCCATTCCGGTAGGAATTTTTATATCAACATATCTATTTGCATCATTTTCATTTGCAGTAGGAAGGATACCAATAGTTAGTCCTCCTTCTTCTTTTGCTCCTTTACATGATGCTTCCATTATTCCACCCAAACCGCCGCAAATTAGCACAGCACCGTTTCTGGCTATTTCCCTTCCCACTTCATAAGCCAGGTTGTAAATTTCACTATCTACTTGACTTCCGCCAATTACTGAGATTTTCATAATATTTTCTTTTTTCTTAGTATTTTTCATTTCTAATTTAATATTGAAGTTTAACAAGGCAGTAAGGGAAAGTCAAATCTTGATTTTCTTAAGAAAAATTGGTTATTTGACAATTTGATTTTTAATAGATATACTCATATACGTAAAACTACAATACAATTA
>PEXF01000130.1:13899-15873 GCA_002779205.1 Candidatus Hydromicrobium americanum | reverse complement strand
ATAACCGCTGAAACACCTCTCTGGGAAACCATAAGAAATATGGCCATAGAGTCAGCTTTAAGAGACCCGAGATTCCCTTCAGTTTCCCCCTGGGAGCTTGAAAGTGTTAATATCGAAATTTCTGTACTGTCTCCTTTAAAAAGAATAAATAATTTAGAAGAAATAAAAGTGGGAAAACATGGATTATTTATAAAGGAAGGTTTTTACCAGGGTCTGCTTCTACCACAGGTAGCAACAGACTATGGGTGGAACAGGATTCAATTTTTGGAACAGACCTGTTATAAGGCTGGCCTGAGCAAAAATTGTTATAAGCAAGAAACTACAGAAATTTTTATTTTCTCTGCCATAGTATTCGGGGAAAAAGATTTAGAAAAACACCGGTTAGATAAATAAATCAGCAATATCACGGTTTAATTTACTTACAATTACACCGATTAAACCGGGCCCGGTATGGGCACCAATAACAGGGGTGCACTCTGTAATCATTATGCTCACACATTTTAAAGAATACTGGATTCTTTTCATAATTTTCTCAGACTCTCTCAGAGAGAGCGTATGAATTATTGAAACTATTACCCACCTCTCTTTTTTAAAATCTCTTACGACTCTCCTTGTTATTTCCATCAGTGAACCATGTCTGGTAATAGCAATTCCTATCATTTCCACTACTCCATTTTTTATTCCCAGGAGAGGCTTTATTTTTAGAATTCTTGACATCAAACTTGCAATTGCAGGAACTCTTCCACTTCTTCTTAAATATTTTAAGGTGTCAATAGTGCCATACAATTTAATATTATCTCTTAAAAAATTAAGTAAAAATAATATTTTGTCATAGGAATATTTTTTTAAAATAGCCTTAGCTGCCATCAAAACCATAAATCCTGTACCCATAGAACCAGATAATGAATCAAATATTTTTATTCTCTTTTCAGCTTTGAGCAAACCCCTTGCAATCCTTGCTGATGTTATGACAGCAGATAATTTTGAACTTATGTGAATCGAAAATATTTTTTTATACTCCTTAAGCAGTTTTTCATAAACCAGTGCAAAATCATGAGGTGAAGGAGAAGAAGAAGTAAATATTACTTTCTTTTTTTTCTGAAGGGTATAAATTTGATTTGAGTTAATATCTATGCCATCTTTAAATTCTTTGCTGTCATAATGAATATAAATAGGAATAACATTTATATTGTATTTTTCTGCAAATTCTTTTGATATATCCGATGCGCTGTCAGTGACCAGCGCATACTCCTTCAAAATTCCTAAATTTTCATCAATTATTTCTTTAACCATAAATATATTATTATCTTATGCTGCCGGCGAAAATAGAATTCAAAAGCTCTACTCTCTCTTCCGGAGTTGTAAGTCTTGGCTGGCTAAAGTCATTAAGCATGGTGGTAATTAAAATAGTATTTATATGTTTGCCCTTATAAAAGATGTGTTTTGCGATTATTCCGGGATTATTACCAAGAATAGCTAACTGTTGCCCAAAAAATAAATTACCCAGCCCATAGTTTATAAAACCTTCTCCCCTAAATTCGACACCCATGGGATAATGAGACTGACTACCGCTTACTACATCAGCTCCAGCATCAATAATTCTTCTAAAATCAGCAATCTGAACCTCAGTAGGGGTATAGCTATAAGTTTCCTCATACTGAAAAGTAAATATTACTATATAACCTTCTTTCTTTAACTCCTCTATTATCGCTTCAAACTTTCTCATATCTTCCTCTTTTTCTACTTCACCCCACACATTTATACGTGCCGAACCTGGAGTATCTTCTGTAGCCCAATTACTGGCAGGGCCAAAAGTATTAGCTCCGAGAAATGCTATTTTGTTACTCCCTATCTCAAAAGTAGCTGGCTCATATGAATCCTCAAGATTTCTTCCCCCACCAAAATAGGGCCAACCCTCCTCATCATACATATCCAGGGTATAGTTCATCCATTCATGACCGTAGTCATTCATAT
>PEXF01000130.1:13586-13891 GCA_002779205.1 Candidatus Hydromicrobium americanum | reverse complement strand
GTCAGTTCAATTACATCAGTTCCAACATACCTGAGTAGTTCTATATACTCGGGACTGCTGCAGAAAATTAAACCCCGGGGTCTTGTTCCTGTGCAACCTTCCACAAAAGGCAACTCATTACTTATATGAGTAATATCTGCGTCTCTTAGTACCTCTGCAATCTTTTCACCAGGAGATAAAACTCCATCACTTTCTATTCTTCTTGCCACCTGCCTGACTATCGCCGTAACACCGGTCATAATGACCGACGCAAGCTTTTCCATATCCCTGTTGGTAATTGTTACTCCTGAAAAACTCTCAGCTAT
>PEXF01000130.1:11756-13211 GCA_002779205.1 Candidatus Hydromicrobium americanum | reverse complement strand
AAATGAAACCACCGGCACCAAAACCCATTTTATTTCTGATTCCTTACGGTCAATATCAATTTCAACCCACACATCGGAATTCTCTTTCTCATCTGCAATTATTATTTCATCAAAAACTTTGCTTAACTCATTTCTGACTTCTGCGCTTATATATTCCGGAATAAGGTCACTGATCCAGAGACTTACTGTAGTAATTTCTTCCGCTTCATCTCCAGATTTTTCTCCTGCTTGCTCCTGAAGCTGGCTACCAGCTTCATTCATATTCCCGGCTTCTCCGGTCTCAGAAGTATCTTTCTCACCATACCCAACAATTTGGCATGAAATAGTGATTACTGATATAAACAGAAAAATTAAGATTAATGTAAAAACATGGGTAAATAAATTTTTGCTTTTCATCTCTTTATAACTATAAGGTTAGTTCATAATTTAATATCATTCTATATTTTTATAGATAAAATTTAAAGTGAAAAAATTATCATTAATTTTGGCTAAAAAGTGTTATAATAGCTTGCAAAAAATACTTACAATTCAAAATTTATAATTATAAAAGTAGCAAATTTTAAAGGAGGAAAAAGTATGCTGTCAAGAAAAAGTACCGAAGTAAAAGGCTCAAAAAATATTACTATTATTGCCGAGGGAGTTAAAGTAGAAGGGAAAATTAACTGCCCTGGTTCAGCAAGAATTGACGGTGCAGTCAATGGCGAAATTACAATAGAAAAAGAAATTATAATTGGAAAAGAAGGAAAAGTAGAAGCTAATATTAGAACCAAAGATGCAGTAATAGCCGGTACATATAAAGGAGATATGATAGCATCTGGAGAAGTTGAAATTACCACGACAGGAAAATTTATTGGAAACTTAACTCAGAAAGATGCTCTCCTAACAATAGCTAAAGGAGGACTGTTCAAAGGAGAAAGTCTGATAGGTTCAAATGCTGATATTTTTAAATCAAAAGATGAAAAAAAAGATATTGATGATGCCCAGAAAGCCAAAAAGATTTAATTATTTATAAACTCAATATTCCCCCAAACACCCAGCTTATCATCTTTTACAATTAAAATGCCTGTTATATCTTTTATATTTTTATAACTGCTTATAGTTTTAGAAATATCTTCAGGTCCTCTAATATTATTTGCAATTGAAGTGGCCGCACCATCTGCACTAATAGTAGATTTTGCCAGAACAACCACTAAATCACTACTCCCCATGCTAAGTGAATGGCCAAAACTTCCCGATGAAGAACAAAGCCCGCAAGGAGTGCCAGCAGCTTTTATTTTTAAATATATCTTATCTTCAAAATGCTTATTCTTAAGATATACACCGACCTCTATATCTTTATTGCTCTTTATAAAAACATCACCACCATTTTCTATTATTAAGCGGCTGCAGTATCTATCCAAACCTGAAGCAAGATAGTCACATACCACCCCGGCAACAGTAGCCATTGGGCCTACA
>PEXF01000130.1:7060-11729 GCA_002779205.1 Candidatus Hydromicrobium americanum | reverse complement strand
TTTTTTATTACAGGAGGATACTCAGGCTTAATTTTTAAGGGGGATAAACTTTTTTGAAAGGATGGATTTTCCTTTATACAGGATTCAAGCAGATAGTAAATTTCCTCAATTAATCTCTCAAGTTTAGGAATGATATTTCTATCGCAACTGACCAAAAGATCGCTATATTTGTATATAATCCTCCAATTATATTTCTCTTTATATTTAACCCTGTTTCTATATATACTTCTATCCAGATCAAGCTTGCCAGCAAGCAACCTCTCAATATTTATATCATAACTTTGTGTCATTGCTTATGAGTTATTTTTTCCCAAAACTGCCGTAATATAAAAAAACCAAAAAAATAATCACCAAATAAATAACAGTAGTAACTATTAACATTATCCAATTAACCAAATCAAATATATACATTGTCAGGATAAGAACCGGTATTAAAAAAACAGTTGCAACAATACTTAAAACAAGCGGGTTTCTAAATTTTGGATTCATCAATTTGTTATAACTACCTTTCCGTAAAAAAATACTGGATTATCTACAAAATTAAATTTTTTTATAATTTTAAGTGACCAGTTCCGGTAACTTTTACAAAAATTATATTATATAGCCAGGTGACTACTCCCCACAACTAAAGTCGGGGGCTTCTAGGGTTAATACCCAGAGATTGTAGTCCCAATCTCAAAATATTTAAGGAGGCATTATAATCTCTATGCAAATGACAATTACAAACAGGACAATTATGCCAGCGGGCAGCAAGAGTTTTTTTAACTATTGTCCCGCATTGACTACATTTTTGGCTTGTGCCCTTTGGGTCAACTGCTACCAGTTGTCGAGCAGCTTCTTCCGCTTTCTGCGACAACACGTTAGCAAATTGATTCCAGGCCACATCTGCAATATTTCTATTAATGCTTTTAAAATTGCCACTTTGCATACCTTTGATATTAAGTTTTTCAATACAAATAATGCCAAAACGATTAGCAAGTTTTCTTGCTTGCTGATGACAAAAATTATTTCTCCTGTTAGAAATTCTTTCGTGAATACGACCTACAACCTTTTTAGCTTTCTTTCTTTGGCAAGAACCCTTTTCTTGCTTAGAAAGTTTTCTTTGAGCCTTTGCAAGAGCCTCCTGATCAGTCTTAAAAAAGCGGGGATTAGCTATTTTTTCTTTGGTAGAAAGTGTGGCAAAGTTCTCAAGCCCTACATCTATCCCGACAGCCTTATCGTTTTTTGGCAAAGGTTTGAGTTCTACTTCACAAGAAAAACAGGCATACCACTTGCTTGCCTGTCTTCTAATAATGCAGGTTCTAAGAGCCCCAACAATAGACCTATGAAGTTTGATTTTAATAGGACCTATTTTAGAGAGTTTAAGATTGCTGTCTTTAATTTCCCAACCAAAATCTATCTGCTTATATGTCAAACTATCGTATCGGTCAAATCCCTTAAAACGAGGATAACCAACTTTTTTATCACCATTTTTAACTCTACGGAAGAAATTTTGAAATGCTTTGTCAATTCTATCAGCAACATTTTGAAGCACCTGAGAATAGACCCTATTAAGAGATGGGCGTTCTTTCTTAAGATTAGGGATAGAATTGCATTGCTGAAAATAACCAATAGATTTTTTATCTTTTTCCCAAGAGTTTTTTCGTTCTTCAAGAAAATGGTTATATAACCAGCAACATTCATTAAGCTGCTCCTGGAGAAGCCGCTCCTGCTTCTTTGTTGGATAGAGTCTATATTTAAGAGTTTTAATCGTAATTATTATTTTATCTTAAATAAAAATATTTGTCAAAGAATTTGCCATTCATGTCATTCATCCCTACGGTTAAAACCGAGTGCTTTCTGGTTATCAACATTGTAAAAATCTATTCTTGAACCAAATGAACCAAATGATTATTGGCAAAATATCAATATTAGAGTATTATAATTTATTAAATCTAAATCAGGACCTAAATATATCATGGCAAAAACAATTGAAGAAATAAATGAAAAAATAAAAAACGGAAAAGTTTTAGTATTAAACGCTGAAGAAATAATTGATTATGTGAAAGAAAAAGGAATAAAAAAAGCAGCCAAAGAAGTAGATGTGGTGACAACTGCAACTTTCGGGCCTATGTGTTCCTCGGGAGCTTTCATAAATTTCGGGCACCCGGATCCTCCTATAAAAATGACAAAAGTGTGGTTAAATGATGTACCTGCATATACTGGAATAGCCGCCGTAGATGTATATATCGGCGCTGCAGAACTTTCAGAGACAGAAGGAATGAATTACGGTGGAGCATATGTAATTGAAGATTTAGTTTTAGGAAAACCAGTAAAACTAAGAGCGACAGCATATGGTACTGATTGTTATCCTAGAAGAGAAATTGAAACTTACATAACCAGGGATACAATAAACCAGGCTTATCTTTTCAATCCCAGAAATGCTTACCAGAATTATGCAGTAGCTACCAACTCTTCTAACAGGACAATTTATACTTATATGGGAAAGTTATTACCTAATTTTGGTAATGCCACTTACTGTAGTGCAGGCCAACTCAGTCCACTTCTAAATGACCCATATTACAGGACTATTGGGATAGGTACAAGAATCTTCCTGGGAGGCAGTCAGGGTTACGTCTCCTGGTACGGTACCCAGCATAATCCAGGCAAAGAGAGATTACCCAATGGTACTCCATGTGGTGCGGCCGGGACTCTTGCTCTTATAGGCAATTTAAAAGAGATGTCACCCCAATACCTGAAAGCATGCACTTTTCACAACTATGGTGTTACTATATTTATGGGTATTGGTATCCCAATCCCGGTGATTGATGAAGAGATGGTAGAATTCTTAAAAATTAAAGATGAGGATATATATACCGAAATTTTTGACTATTCCGTTCAAAGAAGAAATAAACCTTCTTATGGAAAGGTCAATTACAAGCAGCTCAGAAGCGGAAAAATAAAAATTAATGATAAATTTGTTCAGACGGGCTCAATTTCAAGTTATTTCAGGGCACTTGAAATATCCAATGTGCTTAAAAAAGAAATTGAAAATGGTAAATTTTATTTAACTGCCAGTGTTGCCCCCCTGCCCCTGGAGGAGAAATACAGCAGTCTTGATATACTCAGTAAGGAGGAACTCTGATGATAAAAAGAAAACTGGTGCTGAGTTTTCCAGAAAATATTGTCACACAGCCAATTACATATAAACTGGTAAAAGAATTTAATCTGGAATTCAATATACTCAGGGCTGAAATAACTCCTAATATGGAGGGTAAAATGCTAATCGAGCTCAGGGGTGATAAGGATCAAATTGACCAGTCAATTGAGTATCTTACAGGTACAGGAGTTTCCGTTCAGGAAGCAGCAAAAGACATAATAATAGATATGAACCAGTGTGTGGATTGTGGAGTCTGTACCTCTTTATGTATCACTCAGGCTCTTATCCTTGACAATAAAAGTTTTAAATTAAAATTCAATAAAGACAAATGTATTTTATGTGAGTTATGCCTGGATTGCTGTCCCGTTTCTGCAATAAAAGTTCATATATAAACTTTAATCAGATTTCAAGATCTTACAGAAAACACCCTGAATATTTTCTAACGCTTTGTAGTATAATGATAAGGTAAAAAAGTCTTTAAAACAACCTGGATAAAATAAAAATGAATTGCTCGTCCTTTAAACAAATAAATATTATTAAATTTTTGATTATTTTGCTATTTATTAGCTCGTTTCTTTTAATAGGGTCAACCAACAGCCCTGCACCTAATAATAAAAGCAGTAATGACAAAACAAATTATACAGAAATAACTAATTTCTATATATGTGAGATTAAAGACATAATAGATCCTCCTATATCCAATCACTTAAGAAAATGCTTGAAAAAATCACTTGATTCTGGTTACGGTCTTATTATATTAATGGATACCCCGGGAGGACTTGAAGCATCTATGAGAGAAATAATAATTGAAATTTTAAATACAAATATTCCAGTTATAGTATTTGTTTATCCTGAAGGTGCCAGGGCAGCTTCCGCCGGGGTATTTATAACTTATTCCAGCGATCTGGCCGCTATGGGACCTTCTACCAGTATAGGAGCCGCTCATCCGGTAAACCTGGGTGGAGAACAACAAATATCTGAGGATATGCTGGAGAAAGTAACCAATGACTCAGTCTCTTTTATAAAAAGCCTTGCTGTGTCCAGAGGCCGGAATGCAGAGTGGGCAGAAAAGGCGGTAAGGGAAAGTGTTTCTATTACAGCTGTTGAAGCGCTGGAGCTGGGAGTAATAGATCTTACTGCTTTAAATATAGAAGAATTGCTCGAAAAAATAGATGGTAAAATCATTGAAAAATCAGGTAAAACTTTCCTTATAAACGGAGAGATTGCCAGAACTGAAAAAATTGAAATGAGTTTTATTTCCAGGTTTCTTCATATTATAGTAAATCCGAATATTGCCTATATATTATTTATTATAGGTATATTTGGAATAATCTATGAATTCTCCCAACCAGGATTGGGCATTTCAGGAGCAATTGGCGTCTTATTTCTAATCCTGGGGTTTTATGCATTTAGTATTCTTCCCATAAACTACGCAGGACTGGCTCTTATAATTTTAGCCATAATTTTATTCATTCTGGATATAGCACTTGGCCTGGGTGGAATACTTTCAATAGCAGGCGCAGCTTCACT
>PEXF01000130.1:2880-6946 GCA_002779205.1 Candidatus Hydromicrobium americanum | reverse complement strand
GGCAGTTTATAAGGTTCACAGGCAAAAACCCGTTACCGGTGAAGCGGGAATTACTGGAGAAACCGCAGTAGTCTGCCAGGACTTAAATCCACAGGGTCTGGTTAAAGTATACGGGGAAATCTGGAAGGCAGTATCTGAGGATGGAAAAAAAATTAAAAAAGGTCAGGAAGTTAAAATAATATCTTTAAAAGGTCTGACTTTAATGGTAAAAATATTAAATAAACAAAACAATTAAAACAAAAAAGGAGGTTAAAATGTTAGTAGGTCCAACAGTAGCAATAATATTCGGTATAATTATTGTCTTAATATTATTGCTTTCAGCTGTTAAGATTTTAAGAGAATATGAAAGGGGTGTAATATTTAGATTTGGAAGACTGAGTGGAACAAAAGGGCCTGGCATATTCCTGATAATTCCGTTTGTGGATAAAATGATTAAAGTTGACTTAAGAACTGTCACAATGGATGTGCCGCCGCAGGATATTATTACCAGAGATAATGTACCGGTAAAAGTAAATGCGGTAATATATTTCAGAGTAATGGATCCCGCATTAAGCGTGATAAAAATAGAAAGATATATTGTAGCAACATCACAAATAGCTCAAACCACGCTAAGAAGCATATTAGGCCAGGCGGAGCTGGATGATTTGCTTGCCAGAAGGGATAAAATCAACCAGGAACTCCAAAAAGTAATAGATGAACAAACAGATCCATGGGGAATTAAAGTCTCAATCGTTGAAATTAAAGATGTTGAATTGCCTCAATCCATACAGAGAGCATTTGCAAGACAGGCTGAAGCCGAAAGAGAGAGAAGAGCAAAAATAATCAATGCAGAAGGGGAATTCCAGGCCTCTGAAAAATTATCTGAGGCTGCAAAGGTATTGAGTAAATATCCGGTTTCTGTACAGCTTAGGTTCCTTCAGACCCTAAAAGAAATAGCAACGGAACAGAATTCAACAATTATATTCCCGGTTCCTATTGATCTTATAGAAGCATTTATAAATAGGCTAGGTAAAAAATAAAAGGCAATAAATAACTTGTCTGGAAAGAAAAATTTAAATAATTACCCTGTAAAAAAAATTATTGGTAAAAAAATAATCCTGAGAGTACTGGAAAAAGGTGATTTAAAAAGATCTTTGGCCTGGTTAAAGGACCCTTCTGTCAATATGTATTTGAGCCAGAACTTTTGCGACTATACAGAAGAACAGGAACTTAAATGGTTTAAATTCATTCAAAGTTCCAGGAATGATATAGTCTTTGCTATTGAAGATATAAATACAAATCTTCATATTGGCAATTGCGCCCTGCACAAAATCAACCGGGGAAAAGGTGACTGTGAGCTAGGTATTGTAATTGGTGAGAAAGGTTACTGGAATAAAGGTTACGGCTCTGACACAATAATGAATGTTACAAAATTTGCAATGTTTGAGCTGGATCTTAAAAGTATTAAATTAAATGTTTACAAATATAACCACCGGGCAATAAAAGTATATAAAAAATGTGGATTTAAGCTGATCCAGACCCAGAAGAAAAATCATCTTTATAATGGAAAATACTGGGACACTTTAATAATGGAGCTCAAAAAAACTTAAAAATTAATAAATTATATACATCTTCATACATTCATATCTGATCATATAGGACCTTTAACACATATATATACATATCCATACATAAATATTAAATTTTATAATTATACTTATTTTATGTATTATAACCTTTGTTTTTAATAATCAATTTTTATGCTAATATTTTAAAATCTGTTACCAAAAGTCTAAAATTATGTATACATATAGAAGAAAATATAGAATTGGTCCTGGTTCAATTTTCTTTATGATTCTATTTATATTAATCACTATAGGTATGGGTTACCTTTTTTATATGGACAAAGGAAAGTTCTGGGATATGTTACCATTTGTCTGTATACCGGTAATCATAATAAGCCTTATACTTATTATATTTAATTTTACAAGGAGAACCAGAGGAAGTTCATTCTTCGTCGTATTCTTTCTATTGTCACTTACAGGGTTAATACTATCAAACATTTTTGGTCCATCTGCTCTGAACTATAAAGCAGAAAAAAGTTTTGACAATAAAGACTATTCCCAATCAATAAATTATTATAATACACTTCTAAATAATTACCCTAACAGCAAACTTGCAGATAATGCACTGGAAAAAATTTCATATGCTTACTACTCAAACGGTAACTATATGGAAGCAATTGATAGTTTTAAAAAAGCAATAGATTCAGAAATATTCAGTGATGCCAATCTTGAAATAAAAAATAAATTAGAAAAATGTTATACAAAATTAGCAGAGGATTATTATAAAAATGAAAAATATAGCCAGTCCGCCGAAAGTTATTTAAATGCAGTTGAAGTGCTTGAAGATATTAAAAGTAACTTTCCTGATACAAATGAAGCCTTCATTGCCATATATAAAATCCCTGAATATTTATATAAGGCAGCATTGAATTTTAATAAAACCAAAAACTGGGAAAAATCCATAGAAGCGCTGGAGAATATAATCAATAACTATAATGATAGCGATTATTTTAATGATGCCAGTTCTCTTTTATCGAAAACCTACATCAATGAAGCAGCCGAACTAGTAAGCAATCATAATTATGTAGAAGGTGTTGAAGAATTTCTAAAAATTTTAGACCTGGAAGTCCAGAATAATAACTATAATAATATTTCAGATTATGAGAAAAGGAAAGTATTCCACAGTATACCACCCAATACCCTTAAAAGTATTGCCAGGGATAAATATAATTCCGGTAGTTATAAAAAAGCATCGTTCCTTTATGAAATAATTGTTGAATATAATCCGGAACTAGAGGAAGAAATTAATCCCTTACTAATTGATTCAAAATTAAAATTGATAGCTTCTTCAACTTATAACTCGCTTGCGCCAGCTGTTCCCGAGCGTAAATTTTGGGGTCCTGAAAAGAGTATATTGATAATTGAAAATAACACCGAATTTGATTTAACTGTATATCTAAAGGGACCTGAATATAAAATAATAATAGTTGAAAAAAACTCCACGTCTGATGAAATAGAGATCAGTGCCGGTACATACGAGGCTGCTTCAGAATTAACTAGTCCAGATATTTTACCTTATTATGGGGAAGTAACCTACGAGGAAGGCCAAAAATACAGAGAGGAATACCCAATCTCTGATTAAAATACTATTCCATTCTTTTCAAACTATCATTAATTAATCCTTTTAAATTTTTATCTAAAAACCCTTTAACATTATTAAAATCATTTCCCCGGTTAACATTGCAGTTCATTTCCAAACCAACTATGAGTTTATCGAATATTTTAGAAGCAGATTTTATCTGCTCTTTTGTTTTTTTCTCATCAGCTTGCTTTAAATCCTTTACAGTTTCATCTACAGCCGCATTAAAATTGTCATAAGCATCTTTAAGTCCCCCGGTAAAGGTTGCTTTCTGCCAGAACCATTTCCCACTATTCTTCTTGTTGTATAAATTAAAAAGGCCAAATAAATATTCTAAATCAACCTTTTTTAATTCACATATGTTCTTAATTATATACATCCTTTTAGTAATATACGGTAACCTGTTTAATTTTTTAAAATCTTCCATATTTATAACTCCAATAAAATTTACTCCATCCCTTAAAAACCCATTAATAATTCTTTAAACCAATTATATTCAAAGTATTTCTACAATCAAGGCACATATTATTTAATATATTTTAAAAAATTATACTTCTCTATTTTGAATCAAAAATCTAAGTGGCCTATCTTCCCCTTTTTTTATGCCTATTCTTTCCGTCACTATTATTTTAAGACTACTGCCCCCTTTCTTATAGTCAGATATATATAATCTGTTTCCCCCTCTTACAATGTCAGCACCATTATCTTTTATATCTATACCCAGCGCTATGGTTAATTTACCCGGTCCGTCTGTAAGCCTGCCCTCCAGATTGACATTTCTTCTTTTTTTCATAATATCAATTCCCCAGAGAGGTTTTAGAGCTCTTATTAACACCGCACCTGGTTTTCCTTCATTTTCGGTTACAACATTTAATAGATAATA
>PEXF01000130.1:2671-2813 GCA_002779205.1 Candidatus Hydromicrobium americanum | reverse complement strand
TTTCCACCATAAGCATGACTGGCAGGGTCTTCTTCGCCATAATAAGCTTCTGTTTCCAGAATTATCCCCCCAACCATTTCCGGTCCTCTAAATTTCACCAGTGCCTTGCCCAGTAAATTCCTGGCTACTTCTAATGTATCTC
>PEXF01000130.1:0-2645 GCA_002779205.1 Candidatus Hydromicrobium americanum | reverse complement strand
TTTTTCATGAGAATTTCCATTAAATAATTACTATCAGTCTACTAAATTTTAGAAAAATTATACCAATTGATTAACCACCAAATAATAGCAATCCTATTTTTAATAGTCAATAAATCCTCTGTTTCTAACTGACATTTCTACAGATAAATAAAAAACTTTTTTGTTGAAATAGAAAAAAAAATTTTGTATATTACATAACAATATTGCTAAAGAATAAAGAAGATTTATAAATTAAAAAGTGAAAGGAACCCAATGGAAGTAAGAATAGATAAGGATCTCTGCACAGGATGCGGTTTGTGCGAAGAAACATGCCCGGATATTTTTAAATTAAATGAGGATGAAGATATAGCAGAAGTTATCAAGAATGATTATGAAGAGAATGATGAAGAGTGTATTGAAGAAGCAGTAGAGAGTTGCCCAACCGAAGCAATATCAGCCGATTAATTTATAATAGTAGCCAGAAAACTCAACGGTCTTTAGCCCTTGAGATGAATGGCTAATTAGGATATAATGCTAAAAGATATGGTGGTGAAGTCATGAAAACCAAACGATTTTGCCCCTTGTCTAAAAGCATTAAAGGCGGTAGGGATTACCGTTTAAAGCCTGTGGAGCTGTCGTCGTTAGATGAAGCTATGAAGCAGGAAGCTACTAGGTCTTTAGCCTAGTGGTAATTCACTGATATCACCTTCATATATATTTTTATATTATTATTATATTAGAAGAAAACAGTTAACTAGATTGTTTTTACCATTAATATTTTATCTCTTACTTTCTTTATATATTCTGCAGGATCATCTGACTCGTAAATAGCTGTGCCCATTACCAATACATTCGCCCCTGCTCCGGCAACAATCGGGGCTGTATCAATATTAATCCCTCCATCCACTTGAATATCAACACATTTTTTTACATTAGAGGAATATATTCTGTAATCTTCAATCATTGCCTTTAACTTTCTAATCTTATAAACCATATCATGTATGAATTTCTGACCCCCAAATCCAGGATTGACCGTCATAATCAATACCATATCAACAAGTCCCAGGACGTTCTCTATAAAGCATAAAGGTGTTGAAGGATTTAATGCGACTGCAGCTTTCTTACCTGCCTGTTTTATATAGTTCAATGTCCGGTCTAGATGAGGGCATTCTTCAGCATGAACATTTATCAAATCTGCTCCACTTTCGATAAAACTGTCAAGAAGTCTATCAGGCTTTTTAATCATAAGATGCACATCCAAAAAAAGTCTGGTATTTTTTCTCAAGCATTCTATAATGGGGGGACCAATAGTTATGTTTGGAACAAAGTTTCCATCCATAACGTCTATATGAAGCATCTCCACTCCGGCCTTTTCAACTTTTTTAATCTCGCTCGCCAGGTTTATAAAATTACTATTTAGAATAGAGGCAGCAATTTTTATCCCGCTATTTTCACTTACCACAGTTTTCCTTAATCTCGTCTTTAGTTACAATATGGATTATAACATAAAATTTAAGTCAATTTACGGTTTAAAAAAATCAATAAATCTGGCTTATAAGGTTGTAAATTTTTTTATATTTCACAAACCTATCTAAATATTTTTCTCTTATTTTCTCATCAGGGTAAAATTCTCTCTCCACTTTTATAAAACTTGAAATCGCCTGCTCAAGTGTAAATTTATCTGTTGCACTACCCGCAAGCATCATTGTGGCAAGACATCCAGCCTCAGTTATTTGCATCTTCTTTATAGGCTTCCCCAAAATTGATGACTTAAGAGTAAGCTCTTTATCTGATTTAGCCCCACCACCTACTGCTCTAAGTTCTGTAATTTTTACTCCTGACTTTTCAGCAAGCTCAACATTGAATGCTATCTCATAAATTAGACCTTCTATTATTGCTTTAAAGATATCTTCCTTTTTGGTAGTTAAATTTAAACCCGTAATTGTGCCCTTAGGAATAGGGTCATGATAAGGGGTCCCTGATGACGAAAAATAGGGAAGTACAAATAATCCTGAAGGATTAAAATCAAAATTTTTATAAAAATATTTTATTACACCAACCTGCTCTTTTTCAGCCAGCTCCTTTTCCTTATCTGCAAAAATGTCAACAAACCATTTGACCAGACTTCCTGAAGTCAAATTATATGCAATTGTTACAAACTTATTGGGAACTACATGAACTCTTGTTGAAAAGTCATTTTCATACATTGAATCACTTATTATCAACTCATCAAGTGTTGTTGTAACACATTCAACAGTACCCATTCCATCAGCAGCTAGTCCTCCTTTGATAGAACCTACTCCAAGTGCAGCACACTGTTGGTCATGACCCCCTGTAACAACAAGAACATTATTTTTGAATCCTAGATCTTTAGCTATATCATCTCTCACAATACCAACTATAATTCCGGAAGGTGATGGTGCTGAAAATAAATCTTTATCTATATCAAAAGTATTTAAAATTCTATCTGACCAAATTTTTTTTCTTATATCAAAAAACAAAGATGTTGATGAAAGTGAATAATTTATTTTTGTATCAGTAATTCCAAGTTTATGCTGGAGCAGATCCTCAGTGAATAAAATCCTCTTGGTTTTCCTATATATTTCAGGTAGATTATTTTTTAACCATAATATTTTATTTAATGCACAAATTGTCTGAGGAGGAAG
>PEXF01000029.1 GCA_002779205.1 Candidatus Hydromicrobium americanum | reverse complement strand
ATCTTAATTTATTTTCTACCAATTAAGACTTTTTAAATTAAAAATTGTTTCTTGTCATAATTATACTTTTTTATTTACCTTGAAAATTAAATAATAAGATGCTAATATTCCTTCCTGACCTGTTTATAGTTGTTTTTAATTTATTAATACCAAATGTATTCTTAAAAGTTATAAAATATAATTTTTTTTAAATATACAGGAGAAAAAATGTCTAGAGTATGTGAAATTTGTGATAAAAAAACATCTTTTGGAAATAACGTGAGCCACTCGCACAGAAAGACCAGAAGAACATTTAAACCTAATGTTCACAAAACAAAGGTTGAATATAAAGGCAAGATTAAAACCATAAATATCTGCACCAGCTGCCTGAAATCAGGCAAGTTTAAAAAAGTAGTATAAATAAATATCACCTTTCTTGATAATTAGAGAAAATATCCATTCCTGCTATTTTAAAAGATAACTCATTCATGTTTTAATAGTTTACCTTATTTAAAAACAACATATAGACTAGATTTCTTTAATTTCCAACTCTGGGAAGGGATAATGTTTTATATTCTTTGTAACCAGCGTTAAACCATATACCATAGCTGTAGCTGCAATAATTACATCAGCAACAACCAGCAATGCACCTTGTGTGCCAATTTATAACTATCTTACGAATTCTTTAAAAGGCTGCAGACAAAGCCGGCTTCACTTCCAAAGTAATAGGGCATAATCTCCAAACAGCTTTCTTCTCCTGATCCTATTATAATTTTTTTGGAGTTTAAAATCGATATCAAATCATCGGGAATACCCTTCTTATCTATAGTATATCTCCTTTTAAATTCCGCTAAAAATCTTTCAATTACCTGCTGATTTTCTATGGGTGACAAAGTACAGGTATAAAAGACAAGCTTTCCACCGGTTTTAAGATAAATATCACAATTTACCATCATCCTGTAGGACATCTCGGAAAGGCGTACCAAGTCATCCATTGTCCTATTGTATTTTGCATCCGGATTCTTGGAAATGGTTCCAAAAGCACTGCAGGGGGCATCGATTAAAACTTTATCAAAATACCCCGTATAATTATCAGCTGTTCCTTTATTTTCGGAATCCTTATTATTCCCGGTATCTCTTTTTCTTTCCAGAAAATCCGGTTCTGCTGCATCTGCTTCCACAATCCTTACATTCCTTATATTTAACCTGTCCAGATTATCCTGCAATACTTTCAGCCTTTTTCCGCTGATATCAACCGATACTACTTCACTCTCATTTTTCACCAGCTCTGCAATATAGGCAGTCTTGCCGCCTGGCGCAGCGCATACATCCAGTACTTTCTCACCTTTCTCCGGACTCAGAAAACACTTTACAGCTATTTGAGATGAGAGATCCTGAACTGAAACCAGGCCCTCCCGGTAAACATCAGTCTCTGAAATATCCTGGACGCTGGAAACCTCTATTGCACCTTCAAATATATTATCCTGCGATACGGATTGTTTATTATTATTACCCTTTGTTTCAATATTATCCTGTATAGGTCCATATATGACTTTGATATTTTGACTGCGGGGTTTTACATCGATTGACTTTATGCCTGGCTCTTTAGACAGCTCTTCCCTTGTAATTTTACTTTTATTAAACCTTAAATAAATATGTGGATTCTCATTCAGCGACTTACAGATTAAAATTGTCTTTTCTTTCCCGTACCAGTCAAACCAGTATTTTACCAGCCAGCCCGGATAAGAGTAATCTATTCTGATTTTATCAACCTCATCTTTCACCAACCTATCAATATTATCTTTTGCAAATGAATCTATGTTTGGAATTGAACTGACTTTACGCAGTACTGCATTCACAAATTTAGAAGAAGATAAAGTTACGTTTTTCTTGGCCAATTCCACACTTTCATTTACTATTGAATAAGGCGGAACCTTATCCATATACATGAACTGAAAAATTCCCATACGGAGAATATTAAGCACTGCAAAATCGATATCTTTTATTTTTTTATCTGAAAGAAAAGAGAGTAAAAAATCAATTTTTAGATAATACCTTACTGTACCCTTAACTATATTGAAAATAAAGCGCTTATCAAGCCCGAATAGCCTGTAATTTTTAAAATAAAAGTTTATTATGTCTTTTAGAGATTTTTTTTTCTTGAAATATTCATTCAATATAAGAAGAGTAATTCTGCGGGGATTGATACTACTGCTTTTTTCATTCAAAACTCTCACCAGCTTTTAATCTGTATCCATTAATAAAATCCGCTGCAGACATTACTTTTCCACCCTGGGGCTTCAATCTTTCAATTTTTACCATTTCATTTTTATTACAACTAACTAAAATACCTGTTTTTTTATCAGCTTCGACTACCAGACCATTTTTCTTACTTTCATCAATCTTGCTTCTATCCAGATAAGCACTGCTTAAAGTTTCATTTAAGGCGCTTGCTTTAAGAACTTTAATTCTTAAACCTTTCCAGAGACAATAAGCGCCGGGTTTTGAACTAAAAGCTCTAACCTTATTAACTATTTCCACTGCGCTACTATTCCAGCTAATTTTTAAGTCTTCTTTCGCAATCTTATAACTATAGACTACATTTTCCTCATCCTGGGGGTAGGGATTTATATTTTTATCTTCTATAAGGTCAAGTACTGCTATAAGAAGGGGTTTTCCAAATTTTACTACTTTCTGCTCAAGACTATCCTTATTATCATCTTCTTCCACTCCAAACTTTACCTGAGCATATATCCGGCCGGCATCCACTTCATATACTACCTCGATTATACTCACACCACCGACTTTATCGCCATTCAAAAGGGCGCTTATAATAGGTGTAGGACCCCTATATGTGGGCAGCAGTGACGGGTGCACATTCAACCATCGGGCAGATGTCAGTTTAAATATTTTTTCAGGAAATATTTTTCCGAAAGAAACTACTACCGCGACATCAAATTCTAATTTTACAAAATTATCAAAAAAATTATCTTCAAACTTTTCAATCTGTATAAAGTCAATCCCCAATTCAATGGCTTTTTTCTTTACTATATTGAGGGTAGTCCTTCTTCCTCTTCCTGCCGGCTTATCGATAGTAGTTACAACTGAGGTTATACTATGCCGGGATTTATATATTTCTTCCAGAAAAGGAACTGAGATTTCGGAAGAGCCAAAAAACAATATTTTCAATGGAAGTCTCCTTTTGTTTTAAATATTTAATTTAATCTCATTAATCTTAGAGAGCAATTCTCTTTTTGATTTGCGGTCAAGATGGTCTATATACAATATCCCGTTCAGATGGTCAATCTCATGCTGAAATATTCTCGCCAGCAGGTCTTCAACTATGAGTGTAACATCATTGCCTTTTAGATCTTTTGCCTTTACTTTAACTCTGGGAAATCTTTTAACGAAAAAACCCTTTATGGAATATATACTCAGGCAGCCCTCATCACTCTCTATTTTTTTATTGTCCAGAACTTCGATCACCGGATTTATAAATGTCTGAATCTTATCGTCAAAATTAACAATAACTACTCTTCTGGTTATTCCTATCTGGGGAGCGGCCAGGCCTACTCCACCCTCGTTATTTAATGTATCTATCATATCTTTGACGAGCTCCAGGAGCTTGCTGTCTATTTTTTCCACACTTCTGCTTTTCTCCCTTAAAACCGGATCCCCGATCTTTCTAATTTTTTTAACTGACATCTCATACCTTTCACAAATTTACAATATCCATACAGGATCTACATCAATAATTATCTTATTTTCATCAAATTTTTTAAATCTCTTTAATATTTTAGTCAATATTTTATTTGAATATTCAATATTTTTAGACTTTATTATTATATGCCATCTGTAAAATAAATTTATTTTATAAAAAGGAGCAGGTGCAGGACCCAGTATGCTGCTGCCAGTTCTGATATCTTTGCTTATTTTTGCAAATAATTCTTTTATATCTTTCTTTACTTTATTTTCTTCTTTCCCTGAAATTATAATATTTACTAGATTGGAAAAAGGAGGATAGCAAAGCTCTTTTCTGCTGGCCAGCTCCTGGCGGTAAAATGATTCATAATCACTTCCCAGTACGTTCTTCATAACACTGCTTTCTGGATTATAGGTCTGGATTATTACCCTGCCCTTCTTTCTCTTCCTGCCAGCTCTTCCCGATACCTGGGTAATAAGCTGATAAACTCTTTCATTCATATGATAATCAGGAAGTCCCAGCATACTATCACAATTAATAACTCCTACAAGGGTAACATCTTCAATATCCAGGCCTTTGGCTACCATCTGGGTGCCGATAAGGATTGACCCGCCAGGGGAAATAAACTTGCTTAGTATTTCCTGGTGTGACTTCTTCTTTACAGTTATATCCGAATCCATTCTAAGTATGGGTGTGTTTTTAAATCTCATCTGGAGCTTGGACTGCACCCTCTGAATTCCGGTACCGCATAAAAAGATATTGTCTGCGCCGCAAACAGGGCACTTTCCGGTATAATTTTGCTCCCTGCCGCAATGGTGGCATACCAGTTTTTTACGATCACTGTGGTAATTATAGGAAAGGTCACAGGCGGAACATTTAGGCACACTGCCGCATTTATTGCATATAACAAAATTACTGTATCCCCTTCTATTTAAGAAAATGATTACCTTATTATTTTTTTCTAATTCCTCCCTGATTGCAGTAAATAATTTACCAGTTATAGCCACATCTTCTTTCAAGCGGTCTATTTTTTTTAAGTCAACTACTTGCGTTTCCAGTGGACTGCTGCTCTGGGCTTTAACTGGAATCTTTAGAAGTGTAAAATCATTTTCTTTTTCTGCTCTGTACCTGGTAACAATATTAGGAGTCGCACTTCCCATAACCACAGGAATATTCAGTATTTCCCCCAGTTTTATTGCCACATCCTGGGTATTATATCTTACCCTTGTCCCTTCCTTATAGGACGGGTCATGCTCCTCATCCAGTATTATCATGCCCAGGTTACCTATAGGAGTAAAAATTGAAGATCTTGTCCCTATTATTACGTCAAACTCATTTTCCCATATACCAAGCCATCTTTCATATCTTTCCGCTTCACTCATATTAGAATGATACACACAGACCCTGGATCCCAACTCAGATTCAAATCTTGAAAACAGCTGTGGAGTTAAAGAAATTTCAGGGGTAAGAATGAGCGCTCTTTTTTTCTTTTTTATCACTTTCCTGCACGCAGCTATATAAATATTGGTCTTTCCACTGCCTGTTACGCCTTCTATCAGAAACTTGTGAAAAATGTTTTTCTGTATGGCATTATCTATACTGCACAGGGCATTTTTTTGATAGGAGTTTAAAATTATCTTTTTTTTCTTTAAATCTTTATCAGGCCGGTATTCGTATCTAAAATCCCTTTTTTGTCTTTTTTTAACTATGGATATAATATTTTTATCTGCAAGATTGGCCAGGCTCGAGTAGCTTGAGCCGGTATCTTTTACCAGTTTTTCTTTTAAAACTTCACCGCCTGAAATTAAATAATCAATTATTTTTTTTTGTGAAGAATTTCTTTTCCAGTTTATCTTATCTTTTAGCTGATTATATCTGTTACAGTTTAAAGTTATGAAATCCTTAAATTTTAGTTGAACCCTGGGACTGGTAATCGCCTGCTTGTACTTTCCTCCAGGGGGCAGGAAAAACTTAATAACACTTCCCGGCGGCTGAATATAATACTCGCTAATCCAATTAATAAGATCGAGTCTCTCTGGGTCAAAAACAGGCCTCTTTTCTACTATTTTTAAAATATCTTTTATTTCCCTGTCTTTAAGTTCTGACTCATCTTTAATTTTTACAATGTAGCCAACTTCAATTCTATTTTTAAAGGGAACCTGAACAATTCTGCCAATATCAATATCGGAAGATAAATCCGGTGGTATCCTGTAGTCAAAAGCATGATCAATATCAAAGGCTTTTATATCTATATAAACCTCTGCATATTTGTTATTTCTACCCATTTAAAACACAATAATTATTTAAGACCCAGAAAACTTTTAATTTCATCAACTTTATCCAGTTTTTCCCAGTTGAAATCTCTGTCATGCCTCCCGAAATGGCCATAAGCAGCAGTCTTTCTATAAATTGGCCTGAGTAAATTCAAGTTTTTAATAATCGCTGCCGGTCTTAAGTCAAATATTTCTTTTACTGCCTTTTCAATTTTTTTAATATCCACTTTTTCAGTGCCAAATGTTTCTACCATAACTGATACGGGATGCGAAACACCTATGGCATAAGCTACTTCTATTTCCAGCTTATCAGCAGCCCCGCTTGCTACCAGATTTTTGGCAACATATCTTACCGCATAGCTAGCAGACCTATCAACCTTGGAAGGGTCTTTTCCTGAAAAACACCCTCCGCCATGTCTTGCCATTCCACCATAGGTATCTACAATTATTTTCCTCCCCGTAACCCCGGTATCACCCATAGGACCGCCGATAGTAAATTCCCCGGTTGGATTTACAAATAACTTTAAATCCTTGCTTAAATATTCCTGGGGAACAATTGGTTTTATTACGAATTCTTCGATATCCGGTTTTATCTGTGCTTCTATGTCAATATTTGGAGCATGTTGAGTAGCTATTACAATTGTTTCAACTAAAACCGGCCTGTCATTTTCATATCTTACTGTTACCTGCGTTTTACCGTCAGGCCTCAGGTATGGCAGTATCCCTGCCTTTCTAACCTCAGATAACCGGTGAGCTAGCTTATGGGCAATCTGAATAGGAAGGGGCATAAATTCCTCGGTTTCATTGCATGCATAACCGAACATCATTCCCTGGTCTCCAGCACCCTGAGTATCAAATTCATTTTCATATCCATTTCCTACTCTGGCTTCATAAGCTTTATTCACACCCTGGGCGATATTAGAAGACTGTTTCCCAATAGAAGAAATAACGCCGCAGGTTTCATAATCAAAACCATATTTTGCCCTGGTATAGCCAATATTTTTAATAACTTCTCTAACAATATCAGGAATTTCTACATAAGTAGAGGTAGTAACTTCACCTGCCACTACTACAATTCCTGTTTTAAGCAATGTCTCGATGGCGGTCCTGCATCTGGGATCATCAGCTATCATAGCATCAAGAATTGCATCTGAAATTTGATCAGCCATCTTGTCCGGGTGACCTTCGGTAACTGATTCGGAAGTAAATAAGAAATCCCTTTTCTTTGACATTATTCCTCCTATCAAAACTTTTACAGCTCCATTGAACTTTTTACAATTTCATCCCAGATTCCTCTGGCAATAATTCTTTTTTTATCCCTGGCTAATTTCTTTACAGTCCCATCCTGTCTTACTATATCAACTTCATTATAATCGCTTTCCATTCCTATATCCTCTCTGGAGATATCATTGGCAACAATCATATCAATATTTTTATCCTTAATCTTTTCTAAAACATCTCTGGAATTATGACCACTTTCAGCAGCAAAACCAACCAGATACTGATTCTTTTTCTTTTTCTTAGCTAAAGACTTAAGGATATTTTTGTTTTCTTTAAAAGTTATTCTGGATAATATATCATTTTTTTTCTTTAACTTAAAATCATATTTTTTAAGTGGCATTATATCGCTTACAGCAGCTGCCATTATAGCAATGTCACTGGTGCTAAAATATTTATCCAGCGCATTCTTCATCCCGCTTGTATCTTCAACATATTTGACATCTACGCCGTATGGCCGCGGCAGGCTCCTCGCGGTGCTTATAAGGATTACCTTTTCAGCACCTCTGAAATAAGCTTCTTCAGCCAGTGCATAACCCATTTTCCCACTGGACCTGTTGGATATATATCTTACAGTATCAATAAACTCCCTGGTGCCGCCGGCCGTAATTACAACTTTTTTTCCTTTAAGATCAGAACTATAATTAAGAAGCTCTCCCAGTCTTTCAATTATGATATCTTCATCTTCCAGTCTTCCCAGACCTTTCTCACCACAGGCCAGATTGCCACTCTTCGGTCCTATGAAAAAATATTTTCCTGACTTTCCCAGCTGCAGAATATTTTTCTGAATTATTGGGTCAAGATACATACTTTCGTTCATAGCCGGCGCAATAAGCACAGGGCAGGCAGCAGAAACCGCTGAAGTGGTAAGGAAATTATCACAAATTCCATAAGATAATTTTGAAATGGTATCAGCTGAAGCAGGTGCAATCAAAAAAATATCCGCACTATGGGAAAGTGAGATATGGTAAATTTTCTTCTCGTCTGCAAACTGCTCCACAATAGTTTTATTTCCGGAGATTGAGCTGAAAGTAATGGGAGTTATAAAATTTAGAGCATTAGGAGTCATTACAGGAACTACATCAGCACCCATATCAGTCAGCCTGCTACAAATTGAAGCTGCCTTATAAGCTGCAATAGACGCAGTAATTCCCAGAACTATCTTTTTTTTCAAAAATATTGATTTATTCAAAACCAAAATTATATAGATTCCTTTTTCTTTTTGTAAATTATTTTTCCTTCTTTTATTTCATTAAAGGCAATTTCCAGTGGATCATGTGATTCTACATCAACCAGTGGTTTTACCACATTTATTCTTTCCATATTTTTTTGCGCAGAAAGATACTCTCCCAGTTCTCTGGCTCTTTTAGCCGCCAATATACATAGTTTATATTTGCTGTCTATACTTTCTTTGTATTCATCAACATACTGCACCTTCATTTATGTCGTTTCCTCCCTTTTTTAGAATCTAGAACTTTCTTTAAATTAAGCAAAGCCTCATTATAATTATTATTTACAATTATGCAATCATAATATTTCTTATAATTCAGTTCACTTTTTGCAATTTCCAACCTTTTATTCATTTCTTCCAGACTGTCGGCTCTCCTTTTTTTGATTCTCTCTTCCAGCTCCTTAAATGAAGAAGTGGTAATAAAGATTAAATAGGTATCTTTTATTTTTTTTATAACCTGCATGGCGCCCTGGACATCAATTACCAGAATTACATTTTTACCTTTACTTAATTTTTCTGTTACAAATTTTTTTGGAGTGCCATACAGATAACCGGCATAAGCTGCCCATTCAAGCAGCATATCTTTTTCTATAAGTTCCTCAAATTCATCCTTACTTATAAAATGATACTGTCTGCCGCTAGTTTCATCTTTTCTTTTCGGTCTGGTGGTAACTGAGATGGATCTGACAAAATCGTCCGATTCATTTACTATATCATTAATCAGGCTACTTTTTCCTGAACCTGAGGGTCCTGAGACAATAAATAATTTTCCTCTACCTGCCATAAAATATTGAAAACTTGTCAGCCTAAGCTATGTTAAAAAACTTGTAAAAACTGTTTTTCTGATTCTTACCCAGCCCACCAACTTTTTTATTAGGGCTTATTTTTAAATCACTTAAAATTTTCAGAGCATTTACTCTACCGTTTCCGGGAATTGCACCTACCAAATCTATAACCTTCATATTTATTACATATTTTTTAAAGAGCTTGCCATCTTTAAAAAGTGACCGTATATCGAGCTTACCTTTTTTTAGCAAATCCTTGATTTCAGCTCTCTTTTTTCTTACCTGCAGGGCTTTCTCCAAACCCTTTTTTCTGTCTTTGTCACTTAAGTTTTTTAAAGTCATAGAGCTCTCTTTATTAAAATAAAATTAGATACATTAGAGTATACAAATATATATACTTAATATCAACATTTTTTCATCAGTTGTCTGCATTTTTCTTCTTACTGCCGTGGTACACGAGAGGTATATTTCCCCTGCAAAGTTTGCATTCGGAAGGCTGATATTTGTCAATCTCAAGCTTAATTAAATAATAATATGGACAACCAAATTCCAGACCGGCTGAACGGTCGACTATGCTTGTTACTGCTTTTATCTGCGCACCGTTTTTCTTGCATATTTCTATTACTTCCTTTACCGATCCACCGGTGGTAATAACATCTTCTGCAACAATAATTTCCTGGTCAGATTCTATCTCGAACCCACGTCTTAATTCCATACTTTCAGTTTTTCTTTCAGTAAATATCATCCGGCAGCCTGCCGCGTAGGCGATCATATAACCCCACAGGATACCTCCTATAGCAGGTGATACTACAGCATTAATATTTTCTATATCAATATCTTTGCTGACCACATCTAAAGCTTTCCGGGCAAGCCTGTAGGTAATATCCGGATACTGAAGCAGTCTGGCGCACTGGAGATAGTACTTACTGTGATACCCCGAGCTTAATTTAAAATGACCTTCCATTATGGAACCTGTTTCCTTCAATATTTTATATATATCCAATCCTTCAACCTGACTTATTACTTTAAGCATGGCCTAGTGTCCTTTCTATCTTTTCCAGATATAAATCTATAGTGCCACCTACATCTTCCCTGGTAGTTATCGAACGGCCCACAATTATAAAGTCTGCTCCCCTGGACATCGCCTCTTCGGGAGTGTTTATCCTTTTTTGGTCTCCAGCTGCATCTTCCGGAAGCCTTATACCGGGTGTTGCAATATAAAAATTAGTGCCAAACTTTTTCCTTACAGCCTCCACTTCATCCGGCGAACATATTATCCCATCAATTCCCGCCTCAATAGCAACTCCTGCCAGACCCAGGACAGAACGGGAAAAATCTTCCTTAAATCCTAAAGTTTTAAGATCCTTATCATCCAGGCTGGTAAGAATGGTAACCCCAAATAGAAGTGGCCTGAATTTAGCTCTTGATTCTGACTGCTTTTCCAATATTTCCCGTGTCTGCTCGAGCATTTGCCTTCCACCCAGCGTATGTATGGTCACTGCGCTGACACCAAGACCTCCAATAGCTTCCGCAGCACCCTTTACTGTATTGGGTATATCAAAAAGCTTTGCGTCAAGCATCACCTTATAACCAAAACTCTTTACTGTATCAATTACCTCCAGCCCAACACCATATATCAGTTCCAGACCTAATTTTAAAGTTGATACCCTGCCTGAAATCTTTTTGCATAAACTTATGACATCAATTTTCTTACTTTGATCCACACTTATAATCAATCTGTCCTTTATGGATAATTTTTTATCTTTCAAGCCCTCAGCCTTCCAATAACGTCATTAATATCATAAATTTTTTTCTCCTTAAGATAGTTCCCTAAACCTTCTATTATCTTTTTCCCGACATCATACTGTATGAAATTTGCAGTACCAATTCCTACTGCACTGGCGCCCGCTACCAGAAATTCCAGAGCATCCTGCCAGCTAAAAATGCCACCCATTCCAATAACAGGGAGGATTTTTTCCCTGGTCAGAGAATAAACCTTTGCCAGAGCAATTGGCTTTACTGCCGGACCTGAAAGACCTCCAAGGACATTGCCTAATCTGGGTCTGAATGTTTCTATATCTACAGCCATACCTACTACAGTATTGATTACTGATAATGCTTCCGCTCCTCCTTTTTTTGCCGCCATAGCTGCTTCAACCAGATTCTGATGATTGGGACTGAGTTTGGCTATAACCGGGATATTTAAAATACTTACCGTTGAACTTACTATCTTTTCAACTTCGTCAGGCATAGCGCTAAAGGCCATTCCTCCCTTTTTAACATTTGGACAGGAGAGATTAAGCTCCACCGCAATAATTCTTTCCTTAATATCCGCAGCCCTGGATGCCACTTTCCTGAACTCTTCCGGATCCTGCCCGAATATACTTAAAATAATTTTTATTCCTAATTTCTCGGCCTCGTGTAGGTACTTCTTTATAAATATATCTATCCCATCATTTTGAAGGCCAATAGAGTTTAACATCCCGGAGGCAGTCTCGCAAATCCTGGGCGGAGGATTTCCTTCTATGGGTTTTAATGAATAGCTTTTGGTTGTTACCGCTCCAAGTATGGCAGTATTATAAAACTGGCTGTATTCCAATCCATAGGCGAAAGTGCCAGAACACGCTATTACCGGATTATCCAGTTTTATTCTTCCAAGCCTTACTGACAGGCTGAACCCATTTCTTCCGGTATCCGTTTCATATGAAAATAAGCTGTCCTGTTTAGTCAAATATTACCTCCTCCAGATTAAATGCAGGCCCATCCTTGCAAACCTTCTTGTAAGAAAAACCTTTTTTGCCTTTTTTTAACTTTACCACACATCCAGCGCAAACTCCTATTCCGCAGGCCATTTTTTCTTCAAGAAGTGCGGTTACTTTATTATTTTTATCCTTATAAATATTCTGCAAGGTTTTAAGCATATCTCTCGGTCCGCAGCAGTAAATGTCATAATTTTTAAATGACTTTATATTGTTCCATATATAATCCGAAACCAGGCCCTTTTCTCCCCAGGAACCATCTTCGGTAAGCACAGCATAATTTATCTTAAGTTCAATTAAATCTTTTTCCCATCTTAAGTAACTATTATCTTTAAATCCTGCAGCAAAAAATACATTTTTTTTCATTCCGCCGGCAAGCTTTGCTATAAGATACAGAGGGGCTATGCCAATACCACCTCCGACCAGGAGTATATTATTTTCATCTCCATTTAAATCTATTCCATTTCCCATTGGGCCGGCAAAATCCAGCATATCTCCCTTCTCCAGCCCGGACATGAATTTGGTTCCCTTTCCTTTTACCCAGTATAATATGGAAAAAACATTAAATTTTTTTTCAATATCGAAAATACTAAACGGCCGCCTCAGCAAAGGATCAAGCACACCTTCGGGTGAGCACTTTACATTAATAAACTGGCCAGCCTGTGCGTCCTTGCATATATACGGGGAAAAAATCTCCATCTTGTAAAGGTTGTCGCTATATTTTTCATTGGAGAGTATCTCTCCGTTTAACAGTTTCATCAGTATTCCTGTATAGGTTTAACTTTGACTTTAGAGTTGTATTTAATATCCCGTATCCCCTGTACCAAAGCCGACGCTCCCGAGATGGTGGTAACTGAAGGCACATTATGAAGAACAGCTGCAGTCCTCAGATAATATCCGTCACTTCTGGCAATCCTTCCTTCGGGGGTATTTATAATAAGGTCAATTTCTCCATTCTTTATCATATCCAGAACATTGGGCCTTCCTTCCCTTATCTTTAGAACCTTATGGCACTTTATCCCTTTTTCTTCAAGCACTTCTCCTGTTCCTTCGGTGGAGATTATATTAAAACCAAGCCGGGCCAGTTTTCTGGCTATGTCGATTATGGCTTCCTTATCCTCATCATTTACGCTTATGAAAACCGAACCCGAGGTAGGAAATACCTGGTTGATGGATATCTGTGTTTTAGCAAAGGCAATTCCAAAACTGCTGTCTATACCCATCACCTCGCCGGTAGATTTCATCTCCGGGCCCAGTATTGTATCCACACCGGGGAATCTGTTAAACGGCAGCACTGCTTCCTTAATACTGTAATAATCAAGCGATGTGGAATCAACTCTTTTGAAATCAATATTTTTCAACTTCCTGCCGGTCATTACCAGAGCCGCTATCTTTGCCAGGGGAACATTTATAGACTTGCTCACAAAGGGAACAGTTCGTGAAGCTCTGGGGTTGGCTTCAAGCACATAAACTATAGAGTCCTTTACTGCATACTGTACATTCATAAGCCCTACCACTTTAAGTTCTTTTGCCATTCTGTAGGTATAATCTTTAATAACCTTAATTATCTTCTTTTTCAGGGTAAAAGGCGGTATTACACAGGCACTGTCACCGGAATGTATCCCTGCCTCCTCTATATGCTCCATGATCCCTCCGATGAAAATATCATCCCCGTCATAAACAGCATCAACATCGACCTCTATTGCCCGCTCCAGGAATTTATCAATAAGTACCGGCCTGTCATTGGACACAATCGCGGCATTTCTGACATAATCGACAAGGCTTTCTTCGGTATAAACTATATTCATAGCTCTTCCTCCCAGTACATAGGAAGGCCTTACCAGCACCGGATAGCCTATTTTTCTGGCTATCTTTTTTGCCCTGTCCACATCCATAGCCGTTCCGTTTTCGGCCTGGGGAATACTTAACCTTCTAAGCATGGAGCCAAATCTTTTACGGTCCTCGGCAAGATCGATACTGTCAGGAGATGTCCCTAAAATATTTACTCCCGCCTTCTGGAGCCTTAAGGCAAGTTTTAAAGGAGTCTGCCCCCCAAACTGCACTATCACTCCATAAGGTTTTTCGGCTTCCACAATATTTAAAACGTCCTCGAAAGTCAGAGGCTCAAAATACAGGCGGTCCGAGGTATCATAATCGGTACTTACGGTCTCAGGATTGCAGTTAACCATTATAGTCTCAAAACCTGCATCGTGCAGGGCAAAAGAGGCATGTACACAGCAGTAGTCAAACTCTATTCCCTGTCCGATACGGTTGGGCCCGCTGCCCAGGATTACAATTTTCTTTCTGGTGGAAGGCAAAATTTCATCTTCGGTCTCATAAGTGGAATAGTAATAGGGCGTATAAGCCTCGAATTCCGCAGCACAGGTATCCACTGTCTTGAAAGTGGCGATAACCCCCAGCTTGCCGCGCAGGGCTCTTATTTCATCTTCGCTGCAACTGCAGAGATAACCCAGCTGCATGTCCGAATAACCATACCTTTTAGCCTCATAAAGCAGCTCTCTGGTTATTTTTCCCGGACCGCAGTCCTTAAAGATTTTTTCAAATTCCACCAGCTGTTTTATATTATTTAAAAACCAGGGATCTATTCTGGTATACTTGTATATATCATCAACACTTATTCCCTGCTCAAAGGCAAACTTTATGTAGAATACCCTGTCCTGATTTGGTATGGAAAGCTTTTTGCCGAGCAGTTCCTCGGTTATGTCATCCATTCCATCCGCTCCCAGCCCATACCTGTCAATCTCCAGGGACCTTATTGATTTTTGGAGGGCTTCCTTAAAGGTCCTCCCAATGGCCATCGCCTCGCCAACCGATTTCATCCTGGTAGTGAGGCTTATATCCGTTCCTGGAAATTTTTCAAAAGCCCACCTTGGAAATTTTACCACCACATAATCAATCGAAGGTTCGAAGCATGCCGGGGTTTTTTTGGTAATATCATTTGGTATCTCATCAAGAGTGTAACCCACTGCCAGCTTGGTTGCAATTTTTGCAATTGGAAATCCGGTAGCTTTGGAAGCCAGCGCGCTGCTCCTGGAAACCCTCGGATTCATCTCGATTACGGCCATCTTCCCGTTTTCGGGATTTATCGCAAACTGTATATTGGAACCTCCGGTCTCCACCCCGATCTCCCTTATAACGGCCAGTGAAGCATTTCTCATTACCTGATATTCCGCATCAGTCAAAGTCTGGGCCGGAGCCACGGTAATGCTGTCTCCGGTATGAACTCCCATGGGGTCGAAGTTTTCGATAGAACAGACTATAACCACGTTGTCATTCTTATCCCTCATTACTTCGAGCTCATATTCCTTCCAGCCCGCTACCGATTTTTCCACCAACACCTCCGATATGGGAGAAAGATCCAGCCCCCTTGTGACAATGTCGGTAAATTCCTCTTTATTGAAGGCAACACCTCCACCCAGGCCGCCCAGGGTAAAACTGGGCCTTACCACCAGAGGAAATTTTAACCTGCGGCTGAATTCCAGGGCTTCACTCAGGCTGTGGGCATATCCGCTGGGAGGAACATAGAGCCCGATATTTGCCATAGCTTTCTTAAACTTTTCCCTGTCTTCGGCCTTATTTATTGCCTCCACATCCGCTCCTATAAGTTCCACACCATATCGCAAAAGGACTTTTTCCTTTGCCAGCATGACCGCGATATTAAGCCCGGTCTGCCCTCCTAGTGTGGGAAGGATGGCATCCGGCCTCTCCTTTTTTATAATCTCTTCAACAAATTCGGGATTCAAAGGTTCTATATAAGTCCTATCGGCGAACTCCGGATCAGTCATAATGGTTGCAGGATTGCTGTTTACAAGAATTACTTTATATCCTTCCTCCTTTAATACCTTACACCCCTGGGTTCCGGAATAATCAAATTCACAGGCCTGCCCTA
>PEXF01000078.1 GCA_002779205.1 Candidatus Hydromicrobium americanum | reverse complement strand
ATAAAGAAAAATTTTACATCACCACTGCAATTCCATATATGAATGCGAAACTGCATTTAGGCCAGATCTACGAGTTCATAATTGCTGATGTAGTAGCCAGATTTAACAGGCTTAATGGTAAGGATATTTTTTTCCTGACTGGCGCTGATGAGCATGGGCAGAAGATAAATAAAAGTGCTGAAGAGAGAGGGGTACCTCCACAGGAATATGTTGATGAAATGGTTAAGGATATGAAAAGACTCCTTAAGTTATACAGCATCAGCAATGATAGTTATATCAGAACTACTGATAAAAAACATGAAAAGATAGTACAGAATATACTTATAAAACTAAAAGATAATGGTGACCTTTATAAGAGTACTTATGAGGGAGAATACTGTGTGCCATGTGAGACATTTCTGCTTGACTCTCAACTGGTGGACGGTAAATGTCCCCAATGCAACAGGGAAGTTGAGTTTGTGAAGGAGGAAAATTACTTCTTTAAGCTATCTGAATATAAAGACAGGTTAATTAAACATATTGAAACCAATCCGGATTTTGTGATTCCCGAAACCAGAAAAAATGAGGTTCTGGGAGTCTTAAAGCAGGGACTTAAGGATATAAGTGTTTCCAGGACTGCAGTAAAGTGGGGAGTTCCCATGCCTTTTGATTCTGGCCATTATTGTTATGTATGGGTAGATGCTCTTATCAATTACATTTCAGCTTTAGGCTATAGCTCTGATGACATGGGTTTATTTAACCGGTACTGGCCAGCAGATCAGCATCATATAGGAAAGGATATTTTAAAATTCCATACTATAATCTGGCCTGCCATGCTAATGTCTCTTGGTGTTGAGCTTCCAAAACATATAGTAGTTCATGGCTGGCTTTTAATGGGAGAGGAGAAGCTGTCAAAATCAAAAGGAATTACCCTGGATCCCGATGAACAGTTAGATAGATACGGAGTAGATGGTATAAGATATTTTCTGGTTAGAGAAGTGTCATTTGGCCAGGATGGTTCTTTTACCCACCAGGCTTTTGTGAGGAGATATAATTCGGATCTCAGTAATGATATTGGAAATCTGGTTTCAAGAACCCTGGCTATGATAGATAAATATAGGAATGGTATAATTCCTGAAAAAGTTTCAAGCCCAGTTTTTGAGAAGAAATGGGCTAAAATAAAAGGCGAAGTAATAAAGCATATAGGTGATTTTAAATTCTCTGATTATCTCGCCAAAGTCTGGGAATTTATAAATATGGCAAATAAATATATTGAAGATAGCCAGCCCTGGAGTCTTGTAAAAAGTGAAAGTGAAGATGACCGGAAAAGATTAGATGCAGTATTATATGAAGTAGCAGAAGTCATCAGGCTATCCGCTATTTTATTAATCCCCTTTATGCCATCAACCTGTCAGAAAATATTCTCCCAGCTGGGAATAAACAAGGACATCACCGAAATAATAGTTGATAAAGACGGGGTCTGGGGTAAATTTGAAGGTGGAACAAAGATTGGCGAAAGGGAAATACTATTCCCCAGAATAGATGAAAAATAGCGGTTTTAAAAATAATAATCAAAATGTGATATTATGTATTTTATAGACACACATGCCCATCTAGATATGTTAAAGAGATTGACTCCTGATGAAGCTGTAGCCAAATCTATAAATGAAGGTGTGAAATATATAATAAACGTAGGTTCAAGTCTGGATGGGAGCAGGAAATCAGTAGAATTCGCCAGAAAATTCAGTAATGTATTTGCCAGTATTGGCGTTCATCCCCATTATGTCAGGAATTTTGGAAAGAAAGAAATTAAAATTCTCCAGTCACTAATACAGGGACACTCTGGTACCGTTAATGATAATGTAAGAGAAAGATACAAAAAAGTTGTGGCAGTAGGTGAGACAGGTTTTGATTTTTACAGAAATCTCAGCCCCAGGATGGATATGGAAAGAGCCTTCGTATCCCATATAGAACTGGCTTTAGAGTATGATATACCGGTAATAATCCATGATAGAGATGCGCACAAGCAAACACTGGAAGTTGTAAAGAAATATATTGACCATAAAAAATTCAGGGCTGTTGTTCATTGTTTTTCAGGGGATGTCAATTTTGCTATGCAGTGCCTGGCTTTAGGACTGTATATTTCCTTTACAGGCGTGATCACCTTTCCCAATGCCAGGGGCGTATTGAAGGCTGTGGAAAAGGTTCCTGTTGGACGTTTACTTATAGAAACCGACGCGCCTTTTCTGGCCCCGCAGGCGAAGAGAGGCAAAGAAAATTATCCCGGATATGTGAGATATGTTGCTGAAAAAATTGCAGAAATTAAAAATTTAAGTGTTGAAGAAGTTGCGGATATTACTTCAAAAAATGCGGAAGATTTCTTTTCTATAAATTAAAATTAACTATTTTAAAATAAAAATGCATTCTTATATTAGCTCTCCTGGAAAGACAGTCCAAATTTTAAGCAGGTATGGAATAAGGCTTAAAAAAAGTTTAGGTCAAAACTTTTTAATTGATACAAACAGTGCCAAAAAAATAATTTCATATGCAGGTGTTAATGCTGATGATGTAATTCTTGAGGTCGGAAGCGGAATCGGGAGCCTTACAGAAATTCTGTTTCCAAATGTTAAAAGAGTTGTCTGTGTTGAGATAGACAATCATTTAATAGAAGCTTTTAAGGATATTTTTAGCGAAAATCTCGGAGAAAAAATTCAATTAATAAAAGCTGATGCTCTAAAACTTAATTATGCTGATATTGCCGGAAAGTATAAAATAAATAAAGTAGTTTCAAATCTTCCATATAACATTGCAGCACCTCTAATATTAAAAATTCTTATAGAAGCGGAAGATATAAAAAAATTATTCATAACCATACAGAAGGATATAGCTGAAAGATTACTTGCTTCAGTGGGAGATAAAAATTACAGCTCTTACACTATAAAATCCAATTTTCTTGCAGATTTTAATTTTTGCTTCCAGATTTCACGTAATTGTTTTTTACCCAAACCTTTTGTCGGTTCAGTAGTTGTAGAAGCAAGTAGAAAGGATAATAGAGTTTTAATGGACGAGGATTTTAAGACCGGAGATTTCTTTGATTTTGTAAATAGTTGTTTTTTGCATAGGAGGAAAAAGCTTATCAATTCGCTATCTCAAAGCAATACCAGATATTGCGATAAATTGGAATTAATTATAAAATTGCTATCAGAAATCGGGAAAAATAGGGACGTAAGGGCAGAAGAGCTTTACCTGAAGGATTATATTTCCTTGTATAAAAAACTTAATACCTAATATCCAGTATTTATGTTATCATATAGCAAAATGAAACCGAAAAATATTTTAAAGCTCAGAGCTTCGGGGAAAATAAACCTTTACTTGAATGTTGCAAAAGATGGCAGGGCTGATGGCTATCACGAGATAAAATCAATAATGCAGAGTATAAGCCTTTCTGATGAACTTACTATCGAAATTTTAAAAAGAAAGAATAATCATGGGCCTGAAAATAAAAATGGAATTTATATTACCTGCAATAATGAAGATATCCCGCTTGATGAAAAAAATTTAGTCCATAAAGCAGCAGCACTTATTCTGGATAATTATAATCTGAGAGATAAATATTCTATAAAAATTAACATAGAGAAACATATCCCGGTATGCGCAGGACTTGCCGGAGGCAGCACAAATGCAGCGGCAACTCTGGTTGCATTGGATAAGCTGTTCAATTTGAATATGAAAGTGGCTGATTTAATGAATCTGGCAAGTGAAGTAGGGTCTGACGTTCCTTTCTGCATCAAGGGGGGGACAACTCTTGCAGAAGGCAGAGGAGAAAAGCTTTCCGAGTTGCCCCATCTACCTTTTTACTGGATTGTGCTTGCTACCAATGGGGAAAAGTTCCTGTCAAGAGATGTATATGGAAAGTTTGACTTAATAGGTGTAGAAAAGAAATCGATACATAAGGAACTGGTAAATAATATAATGGAAAAGGAATTTAGTGATTTCTTCGGGAAGCTAAAAAATGATCTGGAAGGCGTAGTGGTAATTGAAGATAAAGAAATACTTGTGGTAAAAGAAAAAGCGTCTGAACTGGGAGCCATAGCTGCCCAGATGACCGGGAGCGGTCCCACTGTATTTGCATTATGTGATGATCTAAAAACAGCACTTGATGTATATGAGGGTTTAAAACCATTATCTTCCAGAGTCTTTCTATCTCACACTACACCCAATAGCTTAACTGTTTATAGTTAAAATCTAAAAATCTCGAGTAAAATAATTTTAAGTATAAGCCCATTTTCAATTTGAATTTTCAATAAATCTGATATAAAATTTATTATCTTCTTTGGGGAGTTGCCAAGTGGTAAGGCAACGGGTTTTGGTCCCGTGACCGGAGGTTCGAATCCTCCCTCCCCAGCCAAACTGTGCAGTAAAAAAAGTGACCAACTTCCCTAGATTTAATAGAAGTTTTGATAATCAACTTATAAAAATTCTTATATATGAGAATAACTTCTATTTGTAATCAAATTTAAGATTTTTGTTTTCTCCAAACATTAATAATTGGAGTTAAAAAAAACAAAGATTCTTTAGAAAAATCGATAGATTCTTTCCCAAATGTAATTTTCCCATTTTTTTCTTTTGTAAACATTGTAGCATGTGTATAAACTTCGCCATTTGAATTTGCGGCTATTAATATTAATCCTTCCTGACGATTAGGATGAATTGATTTTTTTTCTTTATCTAACAACAAAACCCAAGACTCCGCAATTACAATAATACCATTTGCTCCACTTTTCTCTATATCTGCAGCAAATTTCCTATACATTAAATGTTTTTCTGCTCTATTTTGAATTTGAAGCCCAAAAATATTTGCTTGTCTATCTGGATATAATAAAATAGCTATCGGTAAGTGATAGCCATCTATTGATAAAATGTACTTTGCATGTTCAAAGAAAAACTTTGCCTCTTTCTTTAAATTTCTTTCTTTTTTCTTTTATATTTTTTTATAACCATCTAACTTGGGATAATGTTTGATTACCTCTTCCTTTTCTAATAAAGGCACATCATTTTCCTTTAGCTTTAAAATTTGGTTGTCTTCTAAATCTATCAATATAGTTCTATCCCAATTCTGTGCAATCATACATGGAGCTGTTCTTCCTTTGAAATTTTTATTAAACTTCCTTTTTAAGGCGTGCCTCAGAAATCTTAATGTACTTTGCCTCTTTTTCTATACCAATCCATTTACGCCCTAACCTCCTTGCTACTATAGCTGTTGTCCCGCTCCCCATAAATGGATCAAGTACTAAATCTCCTTTATCAGATGATGCCCTAATAATTATCTCTAATAATTTTTCCGGCTTTTGTGTCGGATGAGATGCGCGGCCGTCTTTACCCTTTATTCTTTCTTTACCTTGCACAATAGGATGATTTATTATTGATAAAAAATCTCTCATCTGCTTAATCTGCCCATCTTTAGTCCTGTCAGGATTTAAGATCTTTAATTCTTCATAGTTATATTTCCACTTCTTTCCTTTTACAAACCAACAAACATATTCTGTGGCATGAGTAAATACCCGCTTTGTAATATTCGGCATTGAATTTGTCTTATACCATGTTATTATATTATTTAATCTGAACCCTAAGCTCTTTGAGATAAATATAATCTCCCCAATATTATGATAGGTGCATGAAACATAAACACTACCTGTTTCTCTTAATGCGTTAAAACACGCTGAAAGCCATTGTTTAGAAAAATTAACATAGTCATTATAATTCCAAGTATCCCAATCCTCATTCATTTTATAAAATGGTCCACCTGTGGTATTATTGACTAGATTTAATGATTTACCGGAAACATTATAGGGTGGATCGGCATATATTAAATCTATAGAATCTTTTTCAATATTTTTTTTTATCACTTCTACGCAATCACCTTGATAAATATGATTGACTTTAATTTTCATGCCAAGCCTCTTGCCATTTCTTAATTTGTACAGAAACATTATTAAACCACTCAACGCTTGAATTTTTAGAATCAGCAACTGTTACTACTGACTCAAATAGATCTCTTAGGTTATAATGACTAAACGACTTGTTGTTTTCAACAACGTTAATAAAAAATTCCAAAATCCCAATGAGCTGTTCTAAATCCAAAGCAACAATTTTTTGGCGATTACCTTCAAATCCAAATTTTACAGCATACCAAAAATAGTTGACTGTATCGTCATGAATTTTAGGTGCAATAAAAATGCAATATGACGGCTTATCGGGATTTTTAATGCTAAAATCCTTCAGGTGACGCATTACTGGGATACTTTCCCGATAAACCTGGTGACGTGAAACATCCAATGTTGCTTCAAAAATACTATTAAATGAGTTGTAGTAACCTTCAATATCTGCATTATTACCAGGAGCAAAACCTATAGGATTACCATTATCATCTAAAATGCAATTGGGCTTAATTTCAATTTCATCATCAATAATTTTAAAACATTCGGCAATCAAATATTCAAATCCAACAGGATCAATATTTCGTAATTTCTTTTTATCTTTTAAATCAGCAATGGTACACTTTAATTTTTCAATATTCCTTTTTAACTTAGTATCTTTTGCTAGTTGGATAATTTCCAGTCGGAAAGCACGTAGATTACTTTTTAAGGATTCCAGTTCCTTTAAACTTAAATCAGATAAGGTAATATTTATTAGATTTTCATATTTTTCTTTTACTCTAACTTTATTCTCAACATCAAGAGTTTCGAAATCTCTATTAACGAGTTCAATTAATGATCGAACGATATCAGTAGATTTTGCCGTGTCGGATTCCCAAGGTAAAGCTGGTTGATCGATATCAGTTAAGTATTCAATATATTCATCAAGATTTTTAAATTTTACAGCAGCCCCATCATAAAGCGATAGAAGCTGTTCTATTTCTTTAATTCTGGACGGTTCAAAGCCGACTTTCCATCCTCCAAATGATCCTTTTACAATTTGAAAATATTTTGTCAAACGAAAATATCGCATTAAGTTATCACCATATTCAAAAGGATTACTCAACTGCTTATCTGTTAAAGTTCTGCTTTTATAAAAACTTTTTAGGAATTTTTTATCGAAAGATTCGATTTCTACCTTCCCTTTTAGTGTCCGCCGCCTACAGATAAGTTCCGTATAAGATTTAATCCTCTTATAATTATTTAAAGTCGGAATAAATAAAGAAAACTCTGTTTGAGTTAATCCTGAAACTGCTTTTATTAAGTGCATAGTCGCAATAAGTGGACGTACATTGAAACCCTGCTTACTAGTAAAATCATCTGATAGTGGATTCGGTAACTGTAATTTAAGTATACTTTTAAAGAATATATAACCAATATCCGCTTCGCCCGATAAAAAAAGATTTTCAAGCCTTGTTATTTGAACAACTCCTAAGCTTTCCTTAGCAATACAAAATCCTAATTTATTTAATGGATTAACCGATTGCCTTCCACGCATAGGAGGATCTTTATATTTCTGAGCATGAAATACTTTTTCGGCAATATCGTAACTTATATCCTCAGCAGAATTTTTAAATAAATCAATATATTGTTTAGGAATTTTAGTGGAGCGATAAAGCCTGTGTTTTATAAGTAATATTTGATACTTTTTCTGCGTATCAGAATTAAAGGACTCACCCTCTATTTTTTTTAATATACCAAGAAATCCCTGAAGTCTTTCAGGATTCCTTACGGTTGTTGACATTGATATTAAAGGTTGCCTCATATTATTAGCTCACTTTACAATAAAAAATTCTTTCGGCATGTCCATCAACAACACTCTTACCAGTTGTAAACGCCTTATAGTTGCGTTCAAATATTTGGACTTCACCTTTTATTTTTAAAATATTGACAATTTCAGAATCTTTTATTCTGGCATTTGAACGAGAGTCCTTAGATTCGCCAGTATTATTATAAGAAACCAAAATATGTTTACATTTTGCATAACGTATTAATTCAGCGAAAGCTTTTGTTGCAGACTTTAAACAATAATCACTCTTCAAATGCCCTCTATACATTTTTTTCGCTACGCCATAAACATTTGGCTTATCCCATCTGGCAAGATTCTCTAATAAATGATAAGCGTCGCAATACTGTCGCGAATTATACGGCGGATCAATATACAAAACATCGCATGTTATTCTTTTCATTAGCCGGTTGGCATCTTCACAATAAATTTCGTTATTGTAATTATTCTCAGGTCTAATGTTTGGCAAAAACAATATTAATGGATTAATTGTATCTAGTTTTTTTCTAAACGCGTCATAATGACCAACTGTATTAGCAACTTTATCCACAGCATATATCAAAGATGTTATCAAGATTAACTTTTCATCCTCATTAACAGATAATTCCTCTATTTTTTCACGAATCGCACCTATCTTTCGAGCGTTTTCTAAAGTGAAATATGTATTACCAAAATTTAAAGAGAAATAATTATCTTTTACAGGTTTTAACAAGTTTAAAAGAGTAATTTTTTCTTTCAATTTATTCAAATTTATATTGGTTATCCCCATAAAAGTTCTCAAAGCTACATAATTACTATAAAGAAAATCATTGCTTATTATACGGACATTTCTCTTATTAAAATGATTCCCTATGATACCAGTTCCAGCAAAAATATCACATAAAGATTGAAATGAGCCGCATTTTTCACTCAAAATGTCTGAAATAAATGCCGTTAGCTTATATTTATTTCCCAAATACCGGCGATTCTGAATCTGGAAGAATCCAGGCACAAAATTATCTTTAGTATAGTAATAAGTTTTACCGACATTTAAAACAGAAGTATTTTTAAACTGTGCATCAGGGTCGAATAGCAAATATTGCACTTCTTTTTCAGCAACACAATATTTTTCTTGCACCTCTTTAAGTTTTAGCATAATCATCCCCTTTATGCATTATAATAATGTTCCAATCTATTATAAACAAAAAACATATCAAAAAGTTCTTTTAATAGCGTTAAATTTTTCCTCTCTCTTTCCTATTTGTATGAATTTTTTTATGTTTTGTTTTTGAAATAACTCTTGTATTTTTTAGTGTTGTTTTCCCTCCCTCCACAACAGGTTTAATATGATGAAGAACTTTACCTTTTGGTAATTTCCCCCTAGGATATCCTTTTTGCTTTAACACCTTCTCAATTTTCTCTGGGGATCTTTCTTTTTTAATTTGTACTTTTGTTACTTTATTTTTTGACATTTCTTATATCTCCTTTTTCGCATCACCGTCATAATTCCGGTATTGACCTAACAACAACTCCTTGTATTCTAAAATCCCTTTCTAGCACTATGGGGCAATGTCCAGGATTTATTGAATTTGGTTCTAATATTATATGATCTTTATATAAATGTAACTTCTTTATAGTTGCCGCATCATCTATTAAGGCCACGACTATATCACCGTTTTTAGCTGTCATTTGTTGGCGCACCAACACTAAATCGCCGTCATTTATTCCGGCCTTATTCATGCTATCCCCGACTGCTCGAAGCATAAAATATTTATATGGCGGTTTCGCTATCTTCTCGGAAACTACAATCTGTTTTTCAATATTTTCTTCCGCCAAGAATGGAACCCCACAAGGGACATAACCTACCACAGGAACCTTAACCGTCTTGCTTGAATTATTATTATACGGCGACTTAAGAATTTTAATATTTCTAGCCCCCTTACCTCGCCTTATATATCCCCCTTCCTCAAGAACATTTAAATATTGAGCGATACTACGGGGAGATTTCAAGCCCATCATTTTTAGAATTTCCCGATTCGTGGGCGGAATTTTTTCCCGGTGGATATAATTCGCTAAAACATTGAAAAATTCTTCCTGTTTTTGTGTTAATTTTATGGTTTTACTCATATATACATATTTATATACAAATAATCCAAATAAGTCAAGTTAATTTTACAATCGATATTATTGCACCAGCAGTCGCAGTCGATAAGCTTCTACTTCAGCTACGCTCAATATCCATATCGCCCTTTATGCACCTTTTCTACCAGAAGATACAGAAAACCTATATATTTTTCTTATATACCGTATTTATGCTGTGTGGAAGAGAAAAACTTTATATGTTGTAGAGTCATAGACTACGAGGGTATATTTGAACAATTGTCTAAATATATATTAATTGATCTAAAAAACGAGACATCTTTTTTTATGTGTCTCATTTGTCTCATTTTTCTGTGGTAAGACTACTTAATAATTCAAGATTCGAACTGAAAATCGCTGGAACTAAAAATTTTAATAACTAGAAATCATCCTGACCACAATGCTCAGCCATAATTGGGGCTCTACACCAATTAACGGGGCAACCCATCCTAACAAACTCCATTATACAGTAGGTTTTCTATTGGTTTTAACCATTCATCTACCCTTTGATCATTTTCATCTAATTTGATATTAATATTTGATTTATCTTTTAAAAGACTAGCCCTTTTTGCAGTATATTCTTCTTCATTTACCTGATCTTTTATTTTCTAAGTACTCTGAAGTATCATCTTTTCGTATCATTAAAATATGCTCTATACCTGCTTCTATAAAAATTTTACCTTTTGTTTTAAATCCCAACCGTTTATAAAATTCTTTGTTACTAACTTGTGCATGAAGTTTATATTTAAATATTCCCATATCCTTACCAGTATTTACCATATAATTTACTAACTTTGAACCAATTCTACGTGATCTCCATGCCTTCCTTACAGCTATACGTTCGAATTTTAGCCAACCATTAATTACACACATTCTTCCTGTCGCGATAGGCTCGTTGCCTTGCATGCCAAGTATATGAATTCTATTCAATTCATTTTCACCAGTTTCTATGTAATATGGGATATTTTGTTCTTCACAAAATACAGTAAATCTAACATTGTAAGCAGCAATAAGTTCTTCGAGGGAACATATAATTTTAAAAGAAATATCTGAATTATTTTTCATATGTTTCTTTAACTCTATCTTTACTATCTTCGAAGGTTATATGTTTATCAAGATTGTCTATAACCAATGTCGAGCTTAAGAATCAACGTTACGAAGCATTATACTGTCATCAGCAAATCTTTCTCCACTGGCACGTTCAAAAGCAACTACCAGGTCATTAACAGATAGGTCAGACTTCTTTTTCTGATGTATGTCAACGATGATTTTACCTTTATGCATCATAGCTAGCCTGTTGCCATAGCGTAGAGCATGTTCCATGTTGTGCGTAACCATTATAGTGGTCATCTTCTCTTTCTGCACAATTATTTCGCTTAGTTCAAGGACTATCTGATTTGTTTGAGGGTCCAGAGTAGCTACATGCTCATCAAGGAGTAGTAGTGATGGTTTACTGATAGTAGCCATAACAAGAGCCAGAGCCTGCCTCTGTCCACCGGAAAGTGTGCCAACCAGGGCAGATAGCCTATCCTCAAGTCCTAATCCCAATGGGACTAATACTGATCTGAAGAGTTCCCTGCGCTTTTTATTGGTAGCGATTCTTAATCCCCTTGATTGGCCGCGTAACATAGCCAGAGACAGATTCTCTTCTATGGTCATTTTTGCGGCAGTACCTATATGAGGGTTCTGGTAGACTCTGCTAACATATCGTGCACGCTTATGTTCGCTGAGCCTTGTAACATCCTGGCCATTGATTGTGATTTTGCCACCTTTTTCTGGTGGATAGACACCAGCAATAACATTTAAAAGCGTAGTCTTACCGGCTCCATTGCTGCCAATGACAGTAATAAAATCCTCAGCACCGATATCCAGCCTGACGTTATCCAGTGCTGTGACCTCATCTACAGAACCTCTTAAAAATACTTTGCTTACTTTTCTGAGTTTCACCAGGCTTTGATTCTCACTCATATGAACTCCCACTCTACATCCTTGCTGCTGGCGGTATCCACTCACCCCGCACCTTTTTTTGTATGTATGGTATTGCCAGGGCTATGATAACAAGCAGTGCTGTAATCAGCTTTAAATTGTTTGGAGGTAATCCCAATCTAAGAGCGATACCAAGAAACAGGCGATAAACAAAAGATCCACCTATCACCGCAAATAGAATGGTGGTAACACCCCTGGGGCGAAATAATCTCTCACCGATTATCACCGATGCCAGACCCATAACGATCATGCCGATACCCATACCTACATCAGAGAAGCCCTGCTTCTGGGCTATTAACCCCCCAGCCAGGGCAACAAAGCCATTTGAGAGGGAGACACCTATTATCGTGGTTATATCAGTGCTAACCCCGAGACCTCTTACCATCTGCTCATTGTCACCTGTAGCTCTCAGAGCCAGACCAAACTCAGTTCGTAGAAACCAGTTCATAATGCCGAGAATTACAATAGCAAGAACTACCATAAATATAACTGACAGGGTGGTGGTAGGTTCAATACCAAACAATTGGGCAGTTTGTTTAAAGACTGTTGCCTCGCGGAGAACAGAGACATTGGATCGCCCCATAATAGCCAGGTTTATAGAATATAGAGAGACCATCATCAGTATACCGGCAAGCAGGGCATTTATCCTGAGCTTGGTATTAAGCAAGGAAGTCATCAGCCCTGCACAAATACCGGCAATGAAGGCAGCCAGAGTTGCCCACCAGGGATTTACACCACCTACGATAAGGGTAGCAGCCACAGCCCCACCCAGAGGAAAGCTTCCATCTACAGTAAGGTCAGGGAAAGCAAGCACTCGAAAGGTTATGTATACCCCGAGGGTTACAAATCCATAGGCTATGCCCTCATATAAAGAAACCGCCAAAAAATTTATAACATAATCCAAGAATACTTATCCTTTATGTTATCCTTGTAGATACTTTTTAATATCTATGAACTTGTTAAAACGGAAACCATTGATATCTATTTATCATATACTATTTCTGCAGCATCTATTAATTCTTGAGGAATGGTAACACCCATTCTTTCTGCCGCAGCGGTATTTATTGCGAGACTGACTATCTTACCTTTCTCAACAGGAGTCTCTGCAGCATTAGCTCCCTCCAGTATTTTAACTACCATCTCACCTGTCTGGTAGCCAACATCGTAATAGTCGAATCCGTAGCAGGCAATACCGCCCCTTTCTATTGACTCGTGATCAGAGGGGAACAGAGGAATGCTTTCCTCTTCGCAGACTCCAATCAACGCTTCCAGGCCAGAGACTACAGTGTTATCAGTACCAACCCAGATAACGTCCACTTGTCCTACTAAAGATTGGGCTGCTGTAAGAACATCGGCACTGGTAGAAACTGGTCTTTCCACTACTTCAATACCAAGTGGCTGACATGCTTCTTTGAGCTTCTCTACCAGGAAAACTGAATTTGCTTCTCCGTCATTGTAAAGAGTACCTATAGTCTTAACACCAGGTACTATCTGAGTTATCAAGTCAACATCATCTGCAACAGCAATCATGTCACTTACTCCAGTTGCATTATCATCAGGGTGGGATTCCCAACTCTCAACCATCCCTGAACCAGCCGGATCAGTAACGGCAGAAAAGACAACTGGAATGTCTGTACCTTCTGCAGCAGCAATAGCTGAAAGGGTATTGGGAGTGGCAATGGTTATAATTACATCTACCTTATCTCCTACAAACTTATCAGATATTGTGTCCACCAGTGACATATCTCCTTCACTATTCTGATAGTCGATCTCAATGTTCTCACCATCTACATAACCATTATCAGCAAGAGCCTTAATGCAGCCCTCTCTGGTTGCATCCAACGCCGGATGAGAAACAATCTGGCTAATACCAACTTTTTTTACCCCTTCCACTTTACAGGCATTCATCAGCGGTAATACCAAAATCAACACCGCCAGTAAACATATGCTCATCATTATTTTTGTGTTACGCTTGATCTTCATTTATAACCTCCAGAAAAATACATTGATAAAAATCTAAAATTACGGTTTTATTTCTCAGCACCTCCTTCCAAATGCAATAAATGATTTTTTATATTATCAGTTTTATAGTATTTAGTCCACACTCTTAGCAAAAGTCTAAGTATGCCATGATAAAGTAAATTTACTTAGTGCTAAAATAATAATGATTAGAGATGAATATACAGACTTTAGAGATTTAATATCATAAGAACTTGCTTCTGGATCGCCAAAGTACAAAGCATTAATAAACACAACAGACCAAGAAGGAATTCAGTCCAAAAGGATTAGCGAAATTTAATGGTAAAGATGGCAATAAAGCATATGTTGCATATGAAAGTCAGGCCTATGATGTGACTGATAGTTTTTTGTGGAAAGGTGGTAAACACCAGGTCACCCATTATGCTGGTACTGATTTGACCGGAGAACTTGAAAAAGCACCTCACGGATTAGAATTTCTAAAAAGATTCCCGATCATAGGCAAGCTAAGGAAAGATTGATCTATTTCAATAGCACCAGGCTTAAAATCATTATTATCATTCCTGTAATAAAACTAACTATAGGAAGATGGCTGTAACCATATGATTTTGAAATGGGCAGAAGTTCATCAATGGATATGAAAACCATAAGACCTGCTATGCCTGAGAGAATATATCCTAAAATCACAGAGTTCAAATATGGAAGCAGAACCAGGGCAGTAAGTACTGCTCCAATAGGCTCCACTACTCCTGACAGGAAAGACCAAAGGAATGCTTTACTTCTGCTGCCGGTAGCTTTATAGACAGGAGCAGATACTGCAATCCCTTCTGGAATATTATGAATGGCAATAGCAATAGCTATGGCAATTCCTAATTTAATATCAACCCTTTCAGCCAGTAGGTCCCAGGGTTTTCCCACCGTATTAATACTTTCTATCTACCAGAAGAAATATTTAAAGAATTTTACAATTGTTCGGGTTATCAGTTTGACCCTTATTTGTTAGAAGTTTTTATTACCAAAATTTTACAACCCAAATATATAATCACGACAAAATCATCTATACTTCTTTTTAATAAGTAATAAAATACCTAAGTCTGAAATTATTATTCAACTTTATTAAAACATCAATCGGTATTTTTCGTCTCCAAACTTATACGCCACATTGCCTGCGCTTTTTTCCAGTGAAAGGCAAATAGTGGAATCGCTATAACCACAAGAAGAACTCCCCTTAGTAAATCTTTAAATGCTATATCTTTTCCACTCTGAATGGAGGCATCTAACTCTTCTTCGGCTAACCGGTTTATTTCCTCTTCGGATAAGTTTTGATATTGTTCTGCCGAATACATAGTTACTATGCTGGATTTTGTCATATAGGTTGTAGGTTTTACGTAATTTATCGCACCGTTATAAACTATAACCAGCCCTACTATAAAAATTATAATAGCAATAATGCAAACAATATATAAGTAAATTTCTCTAAAATAAATTCTCCTTGCCATTCCCAACCTCCTTGATTATAAAAAACTATTACAAATTATAACTTTAAATTGAATAGATTCCAATTTAAAAGATGATTTTAATGACTTAAAATAAAAAGTTTAATAGCCTCTTTGACTTAAGCTTCAGTACTCTGGTAAAATTAAAAATATGGGCGGTTAGCTCAGCCGGTTAGAGCGCTGCGTCGACATCGCAGAGGTCATTGGTTCAAATCCAATACCACCCACCATACCTCACAATACAAATAATTTAGCTATTATTTCACGTTTGACAATACTTAATATACAAGACTACGAAAAATTAAATCACTAAATGCAAATCTGTTCCCTTGTTTTTCAATCATTTAATAATTCCTAATCTCCTGGCAGCAAGAAATGCCATCAGAAAGCATATATTTGATTCAGCTCCCTGATTTAAATTCACACCTTCCGGATTTAATGCATCATAACATGCAAAATTTTCATCTATAAGAGAAATATTGTTTATATTATTGCCAAAAAACCACCTGTACCATTTTTCAGCCCAGGTCAGATAGAAACTATCTTCTGTTGCGTGGTATGCTTTTTCAAGACAACAAACCATATAGCTTGAATCAATTGGCTGTTGGTCAAATAAGGCTTTATTTTCACCCTTAAAATACCAGCCTTTATTTCCAACTGGAGAAGGGATATTATTTTCCTGACATT
>PEXF01000002.1:3177-4502 GCA_002779205.1 Candidatus Hydromicrobium americanum | reverse complement strand
TAATTATTATCCTGATATGATTAATGCTGGTAGAAGAATAAATGATAACATGGGATTTTTCATCGGGGAACAAATACTGGAAACATTGCTGAAAAATCATCATAAAATTATAAACTTTAAGGTTGTCTTATTTGGGATATCATTTAAAGAGAACGTGGCCGATTCAAGAAATTCCAGAGTAATTGATATTTACAATTATCTAATACAGCATAACATAGATGTCCAAATCTTTGATCCAATAGTAAATGCAAAGGAAGTTAAGGAAAACTACGGAATCGACCTTATCAAATTTGAAGAAATAAATGACATAGATGCTGCTATATTCTGTGTTGCGCATAATTACTTTAAAAAAATGAATCTTATGGAATTAAAATCGAAAATGGCCGGGAATAATCCGTTTATATTTGATATAAAGTGGATGTTTAATAGAGAAAGTATTGAAAAACTGGGATACAGATACTGGAGAATCTAGCATTGAATCTGGATCAACTAACCATAGATAAAAATGTAAAAATTCTAATAACAGGCTGCGCAGGATTTATTGGCTCAAATCTTACCGAATTCTTCTTAAAAAAAGGTATATCTGTAAGAGGGCTGGATAATCTCTCCACAGGATTTAAAAAAAATATTGATGATGCGCTGTCAGAAGCTTCAAGAGAAAATAAAAATATTGATTTTAAATTCATAAATGGCGACATCAGGAATTATAATGACTGCCTTAAAAGCACTGAAAATATCGACATCGTCCTGCACCAGGCTGCTCTTGGTTCGGTACAGAGATCTATAGAGAAACCCATTGATGCCAATTCTAGCAATGTAGAAGGCACTTTAAATTTGCTGGAAACCTCACTTAAAAATAAGGTAAAGAAATTCATATATGCATCATCATCATCCGTCTATGGGGATTCAGCAAAACTGCCCAAAGATGAATCAATGCCCCCTAATCCTAAATCAATTTATGCAGTTACAAAGTTGACTGCAGAATATTACTGCAGATTATTTTACAGTTTATATGGCCTTAAGACTGTTTCCCTGCGTTACTTTAATGTTTTTGGCAAAAGACAGAACCCGGATTCAATTTATTCGGCGGTCATCCCTATTTTTTTAAAAAAAATAACCGATAATAAATCCCCTGTTATCTACGGCGATGGAAACCAGACCAGAGATTTTACCTATATAGATAATGTAGTCTATGCTAACTACCTCTGCGTTTTATCAGATAATAAAGATATATATGGCAATTACTATAATGTTGCCTGTGGCCGAAACATCAGTTTAAATGAAATTATTAATCTATTCTCAAAATACTTTAAAAAGGAAATAAA
>PEXF01000002.1:2882-3050 GCA_002779205.1 Candidatus Hydromicrobium americanum | reverse complement strand
CAACAAGAGGAGTAATAAATTTTTATGTTTTTCCGGCAAGGCCTTTTCTATTGACCACAAATGATATAAAATATCGAAAATGATTTTCTTGGAAATATATAACTTTTAGTTATTTTCATATTTAATAATTGTATTTTATTATATTATTTGAACTAAGTATCTGTTATT
>PEXF01000002.1:1482-2826 GCA_002779205.1 Candidatus Hydromicrobium americanum | reverse complement strand
TTTACAGGCAGCCGTTTAGTAGAGTATTTAATAGAAAAAGGACACCATATCTCGGTTCTGGATAATCAAAAAGGCCTCTTTTACGATCATCTTCTAAAAAAGGGGGCAAGCATTATTTTAGGATCAGTTACCGACCGCGAGACAGTAAAAAAATCCCTGGAAGATGTGCAGGGTGTTTTTCATCTGGCTGCGGCTTTCAGGCAGATTAATGCTTCCCGAAAAACCTATTGGGATGTTAATGTAGAAGGAACACGTATTCTCTGTGAAGAATCCCTTAAAAAACCTATACGAAAATTCGTCTACTGCTCAACCCAGGGTATTCACGGAGATATTAAAAATCCCCCAGGAAACGAAGATTCTCCAATAGTGCCTGTTGATTATTACCAGTTTACCAAATATGAAGGGGAGAAAGTAGTAAAAGAATTCTCAGAAAAAGGACTTAAAAGCGTTATTATAAGACCAACTGCAATTTACGGTCCGGGTGATCCGGAAAGATTTCTTTACCTGTTTCGTTTTGCCAGGAAGGGAAAATTTTATATGTTCGGCAGCGGAAAAGCCTTTTATCACCCGGTATATATAGATAATCTCTGTGACGGCTTCTACGCAGCCTGGGAAAGTGATAAAACTCACGCTGAAGTTTATATTATTGCTGACCAAGAGTATTTTACCATCAAAGAACTGGTTAAAAAAATCGGTCAGTCAATGGGTATGAAGGTAAAATTCATTCATCTGCCTTTTTTCCCTTTATATGCAGCAGCCTGTCTATTCGAATTTCTATATAAACCTTTTAAAAAATCTCCTCCTTTATTCAGACGGCGGGTTGACTGGTTCAGACAAAACCGTGCTTTTAAAATCGATAAAGCCAGACGGGAATTGAATTATAGTCCCAGGATAGGAATTGAGGAAGGATTAAAAAGGACAGCAAAGTGGTATAAAGATAATAATTATCTTTAGAAATAATAAATAACACCCCTTCTTAAATATCAGGAGAAAAGATTATGTGTGGAATTTGCGGTTTTAACTGGAACGATGAAAAATTGATTCAAAGGATGGTTCAAAAAATTCACCATAGAGGACCGGATGCTAATGGTGTAAAGACATTCCCCACCTTTTCTCTGGGAAACGCCCGTTTAAGCATTCTTGACCTTTCCGCCAGAGGCAATCAACCGATGTCCAGCAGAAACGGAAAAATGTGGATTGTTTACAATGGTGAGGTGTACAGTTTTCCACAAATAAAAAAAGAACTGCAGGCAAAGGGTTATCAGTTTAACAGCAATACTGATACTGAAGTAGTTTTAAAAAGCTATGAAGAATACGGCGTCAGGTGCCTGGAAAAATTTAACG
>PEXF01000002.1:1305-1447 GCA_002779205.1 Candidatus Hydromicrobium americanum | reverse complement strand
AAGGAACTTTTTCTGGCCAGAGACAGAATCGGAATCAAACCCCTTTATTATTACTTTAAAGACGGTATATTAATCTTCGGCTCGGAAATAAAGAGCATTCTTGAAGCAGACTGCGTAAAAAAAGAAGTTAATCTGCAGTCAT
>PEXF01000002.1:0-1211 GCA_002779205.1 Candidatus Hydromicrobium americanum | reverse complement strand
GAATGGCAATTTACAGATACAAAAATACTGGGATCTGAAATTTCAGCCGGAAATTTTTGATGAAGACGAGGCAGCAGACAGAATTTTTGCCGCTCTGGAAAAGTCCGTAAAAAGACGTTTAATCAGTGATGTTCCACTGGGTGTTTTTCTTTCTGGAGGGCTCGATTCCAGTACTGTAGTAGGTTTTGTTTCCAGATTGTATCCAAAGAAAGTCCGGACTTTTTCCATCGGCTATAGAGATAAAACTTTCTCGGAACTTCCTTATGCTAAAATAGTTTCTGATTTCTTTAATACAGAACATAATGTACTGATGATTGACCCGGTCTCCCCGGAAGATATAGAAAAAAGTCTTTACCATCTGGATGAACCAATGACCGACCTCTCTACTATTCCTTTTTATCTTATTTGTTGTAAAGCCAGAGAAAAGGTAACCGTGTGTTTAAGCGGAGAAGGTGGAGACGAAATGTTTCTGGGATATGATAGGCTTAAAGCAGCCAGGATAAATCGTTATTACGATATTTTCCCTTCTTTTTTTAGAAAAAAAGTTATAACACCACTTATTTTAAAATTACCTGATCAGCCGCAAAAAAAGGGTGTCATCAATATACTTAAACGCTTCATAGAAGGAACTCTTTATCCTGAAGAAGCAGGGGCTATGCGCTGGCAATTTTTTTTAAATCCAAAAATAGAACAAAATATTTTTAATGAATCTTCCCGGACTGGTATTTCTTTTACTCCTTTTGATCCTATATATTATTTTTCTAAAGCCCTTATGTCCGAACCCCCTATAGATAGAGATCTTTATGTAGACATAAAACTTACCATGGCTGATAGTGTTTTAATGAAAGTTGATAAGATGAGCATGGCCACTTCTCTGGAAGTAAGGGTCCCTTTTTTAGACCACGAAGTTGCAGAGCTTTGCGCTTCCATTCCTGCCAATTTAAAACTCAAAAAATTAACCACCAAATACATCCTGAGAAAAACCCTTAAAAAATACAACTTTCTGCCCGAAAGTATTATCTATAGAGGCAAGCAGGGTTACAGTCTGCCGGTTAAAAACTGGCTGAGAGAAGAATTAAAAGACTATATGATAGACCTTTTTAAAAATTCACCCATTATCAAGGAAAATTTCAATAGACTCTATTTGTCCGAGCTTATAAATGAGCACCTGCAATTGAAACATAACCATAATCATATTCTATGGGCTCTTA
>PEXF01000040.1:1940-4765 GCA_002779205.1 Candidatus Hydromicrobium americanum | reverse complement strand
ATATTAAAATAGATAAAATTTTTAAACTGATGGAAGTAATAGAAAGAAATAGAAGTTATCTTAACTACTCTATTAATTCTGAGTTAGCCCTAGATAATATTTTCCTTCAGTTTCAGAATATATATAGATAAGAGGTGAAGGCTATGTCTTTGATTGTAGGAATAATGTTTAGAAAAAATGATACTGTTCATTACTATGATCCTGCCGGAATTAAAATGGAAGCAGGAGATAAGGTCATATGCCATATGAGTGATGATGCCAGAGAAATTGGAGAAGTGATTGTGCCTCCGGTGGATATCAGTGAAAGCGATGTCACCACTCCCTTAAATAGAGTCATAAGAAAAGCTACCTATTACGATCTCTCAGTTGATGAATTAAACCGGGATAAGGAAGAAAAGGGATCTAAGAAATTTAGCGAGCTGACTGAAAAATACAATCTTAAAATAAAACTGGTAAACGTGCATGTATTGTTTGATAAGAGTAAGATGATATTTTATTTTACCTCGGAAAAAAGAGTGGATTTCAGAGAAATGGTAAAGGAACTTGCTACTCATTTTAAGATCAGGATAGAACTCAGGCAGATTGGTGTAAGAGATGAAGCAAAAATAATAGGAGGGCTGGGTCCATGTGGAATGAATCTGTGTTGTAAAAGTTTTTTGACTGATTTTGAATCAATTTCGATAAAAATGGCAAAGGATCAGAATCTTCCCTTGAATCCTTTTAAAATATCAGGGATATGCGGAAGACTTATGTGCTGTTTGAGGTATGAGTATGATTCATATAAAGAATTTATTGAAAAAGCACCGGAGAGAGGAATAAAAGTAAAATGCAGTTATGGCTGTGGTGGGGTCTGCGGGTATGAACCTTTAAAGAAATCTATAATTGTGGAATTTGATAGTGAGACCAGAAAATCTATCCCGCTTTCGGAAGTTGAGGTCACTAGTGAAAGAGTTGAGATCAAGGGAGATACCGGCGAAACCAGCGAAGAGGCCAAATCTGCAGATAAGGACAAAAATGATGCTGAGAGTGTTTGAAATTACTTTTTATTCAGTTGATTGGCCGATGTAGCTCAACTGGTAGAGCAGCTCATTCGTAATGAGCAGGTTACCGGTTCAAGTCCGGTCGTCGGCTCCAGTGAAAGGGAAACTGTTGGTAATAAATGAATTAAAACAAAAAATCCAGGATTATGTGAGCGAGCTGGCGGAGGTTAAATCCGATTTAGGCAATCTGACTATTGAAGAACCAAAGAACAGGAAGTTTGGCGATCTCTCAACCAATGCTGCTATGGTGCTTGCACCGGTTTTAAAGAAAAATCCTATAGAGATTGCTGAAAAGCTAAAAGAAGAAGTATTTTCCGGATGGAATCAAATTAAAGATGTGAATATAGTAAAACCAGGATTTATTAATTTTAATTTGAAGGATGAATTTATAAAAGAAGCCCTAAAAGAAATTGTAACCGGCAAGGAAAAATTCGGGTTTAACCAGAGCGGTATGGGAGTAAGTGTACAACTGGAGTATGTAAGCTCTAATCCCACAGGCGATCTTCATATAGGGCACGGCAGGTGGGGAGCACTGGGGGATAGTCTGGCAAATATTTACGATGCCAATGGATATAAGGTGTTCAGAGAATACTATGTTAACGATTACGGAACCCAGGTGGAAAAATTCAGTGATTGCGCCAGGTGTATTTATTTAAGGCATTTTGGCAGGGATACAGATTATCCTGAAGATGGATATCCGGAGGCAGTGGTGTCCCTGGCTGTGGCGAGATTGGTCAGCAATTATAATGACAGGTTTATAATTGAAAAAGACGGGGAAAAAGATGTAGAGAAAGAGTCTTTCGCAAAAGAAATAATTAAGATAATGGTCTCATATATCAGTGAGACTCTGACTTCAATGGGCGTGGAGTATGACCAGTGGTTTTATGAAAGCTGGCTGTATGAAAATTCAAACTTCCAGAAAGTAATTGCTGATTTAAAAAATAAGGATGTGGTTTACCAGAAGGATGACGCTTTATGGTTTAGGGCTTCACGGTATGTGGATGACGAAGACAGAGTGGTGGTAAGAAAAGACGGGAACCCTACTTACTTTGCTTCAGATATATTATATCTGATAAATAAGATAGAAAGAGGATATGATATATTGTTTTATATTCTGGGAGCAGACCATCATGGTTATGTAGACAGGTTAAGGGCAATTGGAAAAGCTCTTGGATTAGCAGAAGATAGAATTGTCATAATAATAGGGCAGCTGGTAAAAATACTTAAATCAGGTCAGGCTTTGAAGATGTCCAGGAGGAAAGGCAAGCTCTATACCTTAAGAGACTTGATAGGAGAGGTGGGGAAAGATGCGGTAAGGTACTTTTTCAGTATGAATTCTTTTGATACGCCAATGGACTTTGATGTAAGTCTTGCCAAACAGAAGTCGAATCAAAACCCGGTTTATTATGTGCAGTATGCGCATGCCAGGATTGAAAATATTATTAAAAAGATCAGGGAAACCAGTCCCGGCAACTTAGATATAGATAAATATAATCTTGATAGAGTTGATACATCAAAAATAGAGTTTAAAAGTGAAAATGAGAGGCAGCTGGCAAAAATAATGATCTTATATCCGGATGTGGTTTACAATAGCTGTAAGAATAATGCTCCACATCTAATAACTCAGTATTTATACAGACTGGCAACTGAATTCCATTATTTCTATAATAACTTTAGAGTACTAAATGATAACAGAGATGCGACCGCGGTAGATGTGGATAGACTTATTTTAATTCTGCTGGCAAGACAGGTGCTTAGGAATGCCTTAAAACTGCTTAACGTCGA
>PEXF01000040.1:1325-1886 GCA_002779205.1 Candidatus Hydromicrobium americanum | reverse complement strand
ATTATTTAATTATTTTCATAATTTGGTTAATATGTATTTATGCTTAAGGGATAGAGAGAGGATAGAAAATGATACTTCCAATCACTTCAGAAAACAACCAAAACGGGCATCTGGTTATAGGTGGAAATGATGTTCTGAAGTTAAGAGAAAAATATGTCACTCCATTATATATTTTAGATATTGCCACTATTAAAAATAAGTGCCAGAGCTACAGGAATAATTTTACTTTTTCTGATTTAGATGTTGGAATAATTTATGCTGCAAAAGCATTTATATGCACAGCGATGTGTGAGCTTATAGCCAAAGAGGACTTAAGCCTGGATGTATCTACAGGAGGAGAGCTTTTTATTGCACTCGCAAGCGGTTTTCCTGCCGACAGGATATATTTTCACGGCAATAACAAATCGGTAGAAGAGATTCAGTATGGACTTGAAAGCAAAGTCGGATATTTTATGGTGGATAATTTTTCGGAGCTGGAAACGCTTGGAAAATTATGTCAAAAAAATAATATAAGGCAAAAAATTATGTTAAGGATTAACCCGGGGATTAAAGCCAATACTC
>PEXF01000040.1:195-1301 GCA_002779205.1 Candidatus Hydromicrobium americanum | reverse complement strand
TAGACTCCAAATTCGGATTTAGTCTGAACAGTAACGTTGCTCTGGAAGCAGTTAAGAAGGTCAGCCAGTATAAGAATCTGGAGCTTACAGGAATTCACGCTCATATAGGCTCACAGATATTTAATCTATCATGCTACGGCAGGCTGATAGAAGTTATGATAAAGTTTATAAGAGAAGGCAGAGATAAATTAGGTGTATCAATAACCCGGATAACTATAGGGGGAGGATTGGGAGTAAAATATACTCCGGAAGATAAGCCCTCTAGTATAGAGGATCTGGCAAAAGTAGTTTATAATGCGGTAATAAAGTACCAAAAGAAGTTTGATGTCAGTCTGGATAAGCTATATCTAGAGCCGGGAAGATCCATTATTGCAAATGCCGGAGTGACGCTGTATAAAGTCGGAGTAGTTAAAAAAATAGATGGAGTAAAAAATTATATTTTAATAGATGGCGGTATGTCTGATAATATAAGGCCTATGCTGTATCAGGCTAAATATTATGCATATATTGCAAATAGGATGAAAGATTGTAAAAACATTGAAGACGGTAGGAAGATACATTACTCCATAGCTGGCAGACATTGTGAGAGCGGGGATGTGATAATCAACGACATAAAGTTACCACCGGTATCCAGTGGCGATTTTATCGTCGTGGCAACCACCGGTGCTTATTGTTATTCTATGTCCAGCAATTATAATGGCCAGCCAAAAAGTGCGGTGGTTGCGGTTGAAGACGGAAAGAGCTGGGTCTGGATAAAAAGGCAGACTTATAAAGACTTAGTGATGGGAGATGTTAGATTATATGAAAATTGAAAATAAAAATATAGAAGATATTAACATTGGGATACTCGGCTTTGGATATATTGCCAGCGGTGTTTTCTCCCTTATCCAGCGGCAGAAGGATTATCTGGCTAAAAAAATAAAAAAGAATCTTAATATTACTAGAATTGCGGAAAAAGACTTAAAAAAGATAGAGGCCTCTTCTATGAAGGGACTAAAAGATATAAAAGTTAGCAGCAATGCTGATGATGTTCTGGAGGACGGGAGCATTGATATTATCGTAGAACTTATCGGTGGTATAAATCCTGCATACGACTATGTCTATAA
>PEXF01000040.1:0-175 GCA_002779205.1 Candidatus Hydromicrobium americanum | reverse complement strand
ATGTGGTAACTGCCAATAAGGATCTCATTGCCAATAGGGGCGGGGAATTACTGGCAGTGGCAGAAAGAAATAATGTAGATATACTTTTTGAAGCAAGTGTAGGAGGAGGTATACCAATTATAGGGCCTCTGAAATCATCTCTGGCTTCCAATAATATAAGTAAGATTGTTGGGAT
>PEXF01000100.1 GCA_002779205.1 Candidatus Hydromicrobium americanum | reverse complement strand
TGTAATTTTTAATCCGATAATTCCCGCTTATGTTGACTTTTTGAGGATTATAGGTCTGTGATCCAGAAGCAAATTCTTATAAGTTTCTTATAAGTTATGATTTTATGATATGGAATGAAAATTGCATTTATAATATAATTGGTGAAAGTCTGATCATATTAATAGAATTGAGGATATAAAATGGTTGGAAATATGCTTAAGGTCAAAAGCAGAGCACCTGTAAGATTAATAATAATGTCTATTGCACTCTCCCTATTTTTTTTATTAAATAACACATCATGTAATTTGATTAATCCCCAGGTAGAAGGGGATATGAGAAAAGCGGAAGAGGAAGTAGCGGAGGAGGGGGATGGTGAAATTACAGCCAGTGAAAAACTTCCAATCCAGATAACTCTCTGGGATTGCCTTGATCCCAAAGAGAGATTCGCCCTGATAGAGAGCGTGGACAATTTTATAGTTGAAAATGATCATATTGATATAGAAACAAGACATTTTAGGAGCCAGGGGGAGCTGGAAGACCAGTTTGAAGCTGCTAGTCTGGCTGGCGCAGGACCTGAATTACTGCTGCTTGATTTTGATGGTGTACAAAGGCTTGTTCCGGGGAACGTAGTAAAAGAAATAGTAGATGAAGCAGATTATTCTTTATTTTTAGGCGGTCTTGTGGAAATTTCTGAATATAACAACAGAAATTACATAATTCCTTTCAGGAGCTTTGATTTTTTAGCCCTTCTTTATAATAAAGATCTGTTAGATGAACCTCCTGTTAGTTTTGAAGAAGTTATTGAATATTGTAAAGAGGTGAATAATTTTAATAAAGGGGTTTATGGATTCTTACTTAATACAAGTGAGGCAGACTGGATAATACCTTTTATAGGAGGATATGAGGATTGGATTGTTGATTATAGTTCTGATTCACTGACTTTAGATACCGAAGCAACTAAAAGGGCTATGGAATTCTTAACTTATATATATAATGAAGAAAAAATTTTACCTTATGATATAGAATATGAAGAGATAAATGAATTATTCAAGAGCGGGAACGCTCATATGATTATCAACAATATCCGGTCTATAAAAGAATATCAGGAAGCTGGATTAAACTTTGGGGTATCAAAAATACCCAGGGCCTGGAAGGGCAATAAATACCCTACGCCTTTAATTTCAGGCCTTGGTTTTATGATAAATGTAAATTGTTACGGAAGCGAACTAGAGGCAGCAAATGAATTCATACGGTATATGTTGACTGAAGATGTACAAATAGGCTGGACTTCAAATACAGATACTTTTCCGGTTTTAAAAAATATTGACAGAAATGAGACAGTTAGAAATAATGACATAGTTTATAATGCCCTTCAGCAGGCGAAGGTGTGCCGGGGGAAACCTCATGAAGAACTTATAAAGGTAATAAGAGATGCTATAAGGGATAATACGAAAAGTGTTATTTCCGGGGACATACTCCCTGCGGAAGCAGCATTGAAAATTCAGGAAGATGCCCTCAGATTAAGATCCGGCACTATTTCTGTTGAAGAGGCTGATGAAACGGAATGAATATCCAGAGTTTAGAATGGTAAGGAGGAATTTAAAATGGGTGAAAATAATGGGTTTAAGTCTTTTTTTATAAGAGGTCTTGTAATAATACTGGTGGCAATAATCTTTTTGGTTGTGGGCGGAGCAAGCATGCTGGGTATTCTGGCTGTGGTAAATAAAGTTTCCATTGCAGATTTATTTAAAGGAAATGCTGCTGCTGGCGAGCAGGCTGCCCAGGAACAGCAGACTACAGGAAGTGAAAAAGCGGCAGAAAATGAAACAAATACGGAGGGACTGGAAGAGAAAGGAGAAGGCGGAGGACTTCTGCTTGAGGAATTTGATAGTGCAATAAGTAAAGTTGTAGAAGAAATAACCCCTTCGGTTGTAAATATAAGAGTAACTATAAGAGTTCAGGATATATTCGGGCAGATGCATGAACAGGAGGGAATAGGTTCCGGAGTAATTTACACTGAGGGTGGCTATATTATAACCAATAATCATGTAGCCGGTGATGCAGAGAAACTTGTAGTGACTCTATATGATGGCAGTGAATATCCGGCAGAATTGGTAGGAGCTGATGAAAATACTGATGTGGCAGTTATAAAGATAGAAGCAGATGGCCTCAAAGCCGCCAGCTTCACCTCTATCGATAGTTCAGAAGTAGGAGATCTGGTGATTGCACTAGGAAGTCCTTTTGGCCTTCAGCAAACCGTAACCATGGGAGTGATAAGTGCAAAGGGAAGAGCTCTTGGTTCAGAGGAAACAATTCCTATGGTTAACCTGATACAAACCGATGCTGCAATAAATCAGGGTAACAGCGGGGGTCCGCTGGTAAATTCAGTTGGTCAGGTAATAGGTATCAACACTTTAATACTTTCCCCATCAGGAGCGAGCGCAGGAATCGGATTTGCAGTTCCCAGTGATACGGTGGTTAATATTGCAGAGCAAATTATAAAATATGGAAAAGCAAGGATTCCTTTTATAGGTATAGAGATGGGAGAAAATAAAACTGATGTAACTGGAGTGTATATTAATAATGTTACGGAAGGATATCCTGCAGAGGAAGCAGGAATAAAATCCGGAGATATAATTGTCCAGTTTGACGGGGTTGAGGTGCAAGGTCCTTTAGAATTGCTTGCGCAGATTTTGAGACACAATGTGGGAGATTCAGTGAATATAAAAATATATAGAGATGGAGAGTATTTAAATATAATCCTGGAATTAGTCGAGAGCCCAACAACAGAGAATGTTAACTAGGCAGCTTTAAAAAGAGGGAAGTGTTGGATAAATATAATAAGGGAAGCAAATACAGAGAAATAGATGAAAAGGTATTGGTTGCAAAATCAAAAAAGGGAGATAAGGCTGCTTTTGAAGAGCTGGTTAAGCAATTCTCAAAATATGTCTATACTACCGCCTTTTTTATATTAAGAGACACTTATGAAGCAGAGGATGCAAGCCAGGAAGTATTTGTAAAAGTATACCTGTCCATAAAGGGTTTTAGAGGACTTTCAAGTTTTAAAACCTGGATAAGGAAACTTACGGTAAATACCTGTATTGACAAACTAAGGCTGCGCTCAAAAATAAAAGATAAAAAAGTGAGTTTAGAAAAGATAACCGAGGAGCATGAAATAGTTTTTACTAAATTCAGCCAGAGCCTTGAAATAGGTTTTTTTAATAAAGAGACGGTAAAAGAAGTATTAAAAATTATAGTAAACCTCGATGAAAGTTACCGGATTCCAATAATTTTAAGGGACCTGCAGGATTACAGCTATAGAGAAATTTCAGAACTCACAGGTAAACCTATTGGAACGGTTAAAACAAATATACACAGGGCAAGGAAGATGATAAAAGAAAAATTGAAAATGTATAGGTGATAAAATTATGAGTTGAAACAAAAAAAATTAATTTTAATCTAATATACCGGGACTTAAAATCTTATAGAAATTATTTATTATGAATTATATAAATAAATATTTAAAAATTGCAAAAGATGCTGTTATAAAGCCTTCTAAAGATATAGATAAAAAAATAATAGATAGAATATCCCATATTGGCAAGTCAGATGAAAAACTACTGGATGAAAAGTTTATAGATTATTTTAAAAAAAGCAATTCAAGGTTATATCTAACTATTGAAAAAATTAAAAATAATCCCGGAACTTTTATGGCTGCGGCAATAGCTGTATTTTTTATTATTGTTTTTATTGCTTTTATGATTAAAATATTTTCAAGTGAGGAAAAAACTGGTGGAAAAAACAATAGGTCACCTTCTTCTAAAGATGATACTCAACAAGATTAACGCCAGTATGATAATCCAGAACCAGGGATTGGTAAGTAAATTCCTTAAAGGTTCATATCCTAAATTACCAAAAATCCTCATAAGTAAATCTTCCAACCAGGTATATATAGTTTCAAATAATGAGCGTATATTTTCCAGTGTAAAGAAATTTTTTATTGCTTCCATAATTTATAAATTTTATCGTTTATTTGATATTTTGTAAAATTAATAAAATAATTGGGAAGCATCTATTATTCCGTGATAAATAATTGCAGCAGCTTTTGTAACCAAAGCAATAGCCAGGAGGTTTATAGGAAACTGAGATAAAGAAGAGCAGTTAAAATGCATGAAAAACAGTAATTATGATTGTAATATGAATCAATATAATATGTTTGTTGATTCTATAAATGAGTTGGTTGAGTATTATAGTAATATGGTACTAAGATTTAACAAAAATACTAAAGGATAAGATAGTATAAGATGTTATATCAAAAAATATTTATTGGATTTGGTTCAGTTGTGGCAGTAATTATTATTATATATTTGTTTTCAGCTATTTATGAATTTCTGACCCAGCCATACCATGTATATTATCCAAAAAAAGAAATTACGGCTACTCCTTTTGATATAAGGTTGTATTTTGAAGAAATCATTTTCAGTTCTTCTGATGGGATAAACCTTTCTGGCTGGTTTGTGCCGGCAAGAAACCATAAAGGGGTGATATTGGTTTTACATGGGAATGGGGAGAATATTTCAACTGGGCTTACCTTTATAGATTATTTCAATAGAAAACTGGGGCTGTCTGTTTTTATAATTGATTACCGCGGATATGGTAAGAGCGAAGGCAGACCGACTGAGAAGGGAACCTATCTGGATGCCAGGGCAGCCTGGGAATATTTAACAGGTTCTAAGAAAATAAGACCTCAGGATATCATAATTTTTGGGCGGTCTCTGGGCGGCCCTATTGCAGCCTGGCTGGCTAAAGAAGTAAAGGCG
>PEXF01000121.1:4619-4761 GCA_002779205.1 Candidatus Hydromicrobium americanum | reverse complement strand
CAAATATATGGCCCTGGATTTATATAGCACCAGCATTGTTAATACTTATGTTTTTCCTGGTTTATCCAATCTTCAATACATTTTATCTTAGCTTTCTAGATAAAGGGTCAAAGAGCTTTGCTGGTTTGAGTAATTATATATT
>PEXF01000121.1:0-4564 GCA_002779205.1 Candidatus Hydromicrobium americanum | reverse complement strand
ATAGTTTTTACCGTATTTACAGTTTCACTGGGTTTGATTCTTGCTGTACTTTTCGATCGTGTTCGCTATGAATCAGTTGTTAAGTCTATAATCTTCCTGCCAATGGCAATATCTTTTGTTGGTGCCGGGGTTATCTGGAAATTTGTGTATACATATAGGCCTGCAGGTACACCTCAGATTGGATTTTTAAACGCAGTTTTAAGTAAGTTTCCTAATTTTGAGCCAATTGGCTGGCTAGTCAATAAGCTAACAAACAACTTCGCTCTAATTTTTGTAGGTATCTGGATATGGGTAGGCTTCTGCATGGTTATTCTATCAGCAGCATATAAAGGCATACCAAAGGAGTTACTGGAAGCAGCACGTATAGATGGAGCCAATGAGTTGCAGGTCTTCCGACGTATCATTATTCCAATGATGAAACCAACAATTGCCGTTGTTGCCACTACAATGGTAATCAACGTACTTAAAGTTTTTGATATTGTTTATGTCATGACCAATGGCCAATTCGATACAGAAGTTATTGCAAACCGAATGTATAAAGAGATGTTTCAATTCCATAACTTCGGACGTGCAAGTGCTATTGCCGTTATTTTATTGTTAGTTATTATTCCGGTAATGATAATTAACGTTCGTCGATTCAGAGAACAGGAAGCTTTGCGATGAATAGAAGAATAACAAATTTATTTTCACGAGTTCTACTGCACGTTGTTATTATCTTTATAGCCTTTGCGTGGCTTATGCCAACATTAGGGCTTCTCGTAAGCTCAATCAGAAATAGAAACGATGTTTTATCCTCAGGATGGTGGACGGTTTTTAGGCATCTACTTGATTTTGAACAATACACATTAGAAAATTATACTGAAGTAATTACCGCCAGTGGAATGGGACGTGCCTTTCTTAACAGTTTGATTGTGACCATACCTTCTACAATTATTGTTATAATAATTGCTGCATTTGCAGCATATGCTTTTGCCCGTATGGAGTTTCGGGGAAGACACGTATTATTTGTGGTTGTAGTGGGTTTATTGGTTGTCCCCATACAGATGACACTAATTCCTATTCTAAGGATATATAATGGATTAGGATTAGCAGGTACATTTTATGGAATCTGGCTGGCACACACCGCGTATGGCCTTCCCTTTGCTATATTTTTGCTGCGTAACTTTTTTGGTGCCCTTCCTAAAGATATTTTTGAGTCAGCTTTCCTGGATGGAGCATCTCATCATACTGCCTTCTTCCGTTTAGCATTGCCTTTATCTGTTCCTGCATTAGCTTCACTTGCAATTTTTCAATTTTTATGGGTCTGGAATGACCTTCTTGTTGCATTGATATACCTGGGGGGAACTGAAAAAGTATCACCTCTCACACTGAGGTTAAGCAGCCTGGTAAATTCATTAGGTCAGAATTGGCAGTTACTTACTGCCGCTGCATTTATATCTATGATACTGCCATTAGTCTTATTCTTCTCTCTACAGCGATACTTTGTTCGTGGAATTTTAGCAGGGTCTATAAAGGGATGAGAAATGATAAAGTAAAAAACTTTTTTCTTAAAGGTAGAAAAACTATAAGTTTTGAAATTATATGATACTAGCAAAGTCTTGAAATTGTTTTATTAGAAAGGTAAGTTTATCGATGCATGGTGATTTATTATTAATACAAAAAAAGCACATAAAAGCTGCAGAGAATATTGTTGAAAGAATTTTAAGTAATACTTTAAGTAATAAATTAAATAAATTTATAATAGCAATTAGTGGGGAGTCAGGTTCTGGGAAATCGGAGGTTGCACATTTAATATCACAATTCTTAAAGGACAAAGGGATTCTTGCCAAAATATTACATACAGATAATTATTATGCTATACCACCAAAGAGACGTTATGAATTGAGAAAAAAAAATGGATTAGAAAGTATTAACTATACAGAGTATAATTGGGGTCTTATCAAAAAACACATAAAAGAATTTAAGGAAAGTAAAATATCAGTTTTACCGTTCGTAGACTTACTCACTGACCAAATAGACAAGCTTATAACTGACTTTAAGGAAATCAATGTGCTTATATTAGAAGGTTTGTATTCCCTTCGTATTAATCATAGTGTTAATTTAAAGGTTTTTATTGATTTAACCTACCATGACACAAAGAAAGCGCAGATATTAAGGGGAAAAGAAAAATTTGATGAATTTAGATCAAAAGTTCTGGAAAGAGAGCATGAGGTTGTTCAGTCGTTAAAGCCAAAAGCAGATTTAATAATTACAAAAGATTTTGATGTTGTTAATGTCAGAGATATTTGAGTCGGTAAGTAAAAATTATAAGAATTTGTTTTTAAAGCTCTCAAGTATAAAGTAGATTCATTCCATAATTTGTTATTATTGTAGCTTCGGCTGTGATTAGGAGGGAAATACTTACGTGTGTAAATTCAGTTTTGATGCTGTTATATTTGATTTGGATGGGGTTATTACTCAAACTGCTGTGGTTCATAACCAGGCATGGGAAAGTATGTTTGATTACTATTTACTAACCAGAGCGAAGAAATATAAAGAGCCATTTAAGCCATTTGACTTTAAAGTAGATTATTTGAATTATGTGGACGGAAAGCCAAGATATAAAGGTGTAGAATCATTTTTAAAGTCAAGGGGGATTACCCTCCCTTTTGGTAAGCCTGGAGATCCACCAGTTAAAAATACTATTTGTGGGTTAGGAAATAGAAAAAACATTTTGTTCAATAAATTACTGAAATGTACAAAAGTAAAAGTATTTGAAACAACAATTAACTTTATTAAAGAGTTAAAAAGTAAGGGAATTAAAATAGGTGTTGCCTCCTCAAGTGAAAGTTGTAAAAAAATCTTGGTGAAAGCAGGTTTATTTGATTTATTTGATGTGCTAGTGGATGGGATTGTATCTAAAAAATTAAATCTTAAAGGGAAACCGGAGCCAGATATTTTCCTGACAGCATGTGATAAGCTTGGAGTCAGCTATAAACGATCCGTTATTGTAGAAGATTCTGTCTCTGGAGTTCAGGCTGGAATGAAAGGGGGATTTGGCCTGGTGCTAGGAATTGATCGACAAAAAAAAGAGAAGGATTTGGAGGCTAATGGAGCAGCTTTGGTTGTGAAGGACCTGAGTGAGTTGAATTTTAATAGTATTGAGCAATGGTTTAAAAAAAAGCAGGAAACTGAAAGATGGTCTATCTATTACCCTGATTATTTACGAAAAGAAGAACCCATAAGAGAATCCCTCTGTACCGTGGGAAATGGCTATTTTGGAACAAGAGGGGCGTTGGAAGAAAGCAAAGCCGGTGAAATAAATTATCCTGGTACCTATTTAGCCGGGGTCTATAACAGATTAGAGACTAGAATAGGGGAGAGGATCATCAGTAATGAAGACATGGTAAACTGTCCTAATTGGCTGCCTTTGACCTTTAAAATTGGAAGTGATGAGTGGGTTGATTTAAATAGAGTAAGAATTATCAGCTTTGAAAGAAGGCTTAATTTAAAAGACGGTCTTCTTTTTAGAAAAGTGATAATTAAAGATAACAGGGATAGGGAAACCTTAATAGAGTCCAGCAGAATAGCCAGTATGGCCAATCCCCATCTTGGAGCCTTAAAGTACACTATTACCCCATTAAATTATTCTGGTAATATATCGATTAGGTCTGGGCTGGATGGAAGTATAATTAATTCCGGGGTTGAAAGATACAGGATACTCAGTTCAAAACATCTTGAGCTTGTAAAACAGGGGGGAAAGGATAATCTCAGCTTTATATTGGTAAAAACAAATCAATCTAAAATTGAGATTGCTTTAACTGCGAAGTTAATTATTAATGCTGATAATAGAGAAGTGAAGCCTAATATAATAGTTGATGAATCTAACGGTACAGTTTTTTCACATTTTAATATACTGGCATCAGAAAGCAAGGTAATTTCTGTTGATAAAATAGTAGCCATCTATACTTCTAAAGATATAGATACAACAGATCCATTAGTGAACAGCATTGAGTGTGTTAAGCACATAGGTAATTTCCAAGAAACCTTATGCCACAGTAAAAGGCTTTGGAATGATATTTGGAAAAAGATTGATATAGAAATTCAGGGCGATGAGCAGATACAGAAATTGGTTCGCTTTAACTTGTACCATCTGATAATCACTGTTTCACCCCACAATGTTCATATTGATGGGGGATTTCCGGCAAGGGGACTTCATGGGGAAGCATATAGAGGACATATCTTCTGGGATGAGCTCTTCGTTCTGCCTTTTTATAATATTCATTTCCCAGAAATATCCCGTTCAATTTTACTTTATAGGTACAAAAGATTAGGTATGGCCAAAAGAAATGCAAAAAGTTGTGGTTATAAAGGTGCGTTGTATCCCTGGCAAAGTGGCAGTGATGGTAGTGAGCAGAGTCAAGTCATTCACTTAAATCCAGTGTCTGGGAAATGGGATGTTGATTATAGCTCATTACAATATCATGTTTCTTTGGCCATTGCTTCAAATATTTGGCAGTACTATTGGATGACAGGGGATGCAGATTTTATGGCAAATTATGGTGCAGAGATCTTTTTTGAGATA
>PEXF01000106.1 GCA_002779205.1 Candidatus Hydromicrobium americanum | reverse complement strand
TTAGTTATACTGGCAGGAGCTCCTTCCAGGATATCCAAAGCATAAAGGTTATTTTTCAAGAGCAAACCCATAGAAATTCAACGCATATTAATTAATACCATGCTCAAATTCTGATATAAATCACATAATTTTTAATCACTAATTTGTGGAAATCTCTCCATCCCATAATTGGAAGGAAATACCCCGGTAGGGCATATATCCACACATTCCATACAGTTTTCACAATATTTAAAATAAGCAGAATCTGGAATAAAAGTAACCTTCTTATTTATTCCCCTTCCCACAAATCCTATAGCGTTATATCCTTTCACTTCTGCACAGTACCTGACACACAAACCACAAAGGATACAATAATTATTTTCTTTCTTAAATCTTGTTTTTCTTAGATTATATTTTTTTGCAAGGGCCTTTATCTCAGAATGAAAAGGAAATAATGCAAGGTAAAGCTCAACAAGATTTTTCCTTATAGCTTCAACTTTTGGACTCTCTGTATAAACTTTCAGATTATCTTCCACAGGATAAGCACATGAAGCAACAATTCGCGACCTACCTCTCTTTTCTATTTCTACAAGACATAACCTGCATGCACCGTAAGGTTTTACTTTCTCATGGAAACATAATGTTGGAATATGTATACCTGCGATATTGGCAGCACCAAGTACAGTGCTGCTGTCATCAACCTCAACTGTAATATTATCAATTAACAGATTAATCTTCTTTTTGGAAGTATCATTATTATTTTCGTTATTCATATTTATGCTCCTGCTAAAATATAATTTATTTTATAATTTAACCTTTATAATTTAACTCCTAATAATCCAGTTTTCTTTTCAATAGCACTGAATTTCTCCGGGCAAGCTTCAACACAGGCATCACACTTTATACATGTATTCTGGTCAATTATATGAGGTTTTTTTACTTCACCGGAAATTGCATTTACGGGACAGGATTTTACACATAGCATACAACCTGTGCACTTCTCTTTATTAATTTCATAATTTATAAGCGGCTTACAAACTAATGCAGGGCATGAATGATAATAAATATGAGCCTCATATTCCTGCCTGAAGTATTTAAGAGTGGTTAATACTATATTTTGAGCTGTACTTCCCAAGGCACAAAGAGAAGCTCCTTCAAGAACTAATGCTAAATCTTCAAGGAGTTTTAAATCCTCAATTTTACCCTTTCCCTCCATTATTCTTTCATAAACATATATAAGCTGCCTTAACCCTTCTCTACACGGAACACACTTTCCACACGATTCCTCAGATAAGAACTTTATAAAATAATAGGCTAAATTAACCATGCAGTCGTCTTCATCCATCACAACCATCCCACCTGAACCCATCATTGAACCTGCTTTTGTTAATTCATCAAAATCAACAGGTAGGTCAAGTAGATGTTCGGGAATTACTCCACCTGAAGGCCCGCCAGTCTGAACTGCTTTAAATTTTTTATCATCCTTGATCCCACCACCAATTTTATAAATAATATCTCTTAAAGTAATTCCCATCGGAACTTCAACAAGACCGGTATTTTTAACCTTGCCAACAAGTGAAAATATTTTAGTTCCCGCGCTACCTTTTGTTCCTATGCTCATAAACCAATCAGCACCGTTATTTATTATTTGTGGAACATTAGCATAAGTTTCCACATTATTAAGATTTGTTGGCTTTCCCCATAAACCACTAACAGCTGTATGGATGTACTTAAGTCTTGGTTCGCCAGCTTTACCTTCAATAGCTGTATTCAATGCGCTTGATTCTCCTGAAACATAAGCACCTGCTCCTTTGTGCACTTTAACTTCAAAATTAAATCCAGAATTCAATATATTTTTTCCCAAAAATCCATACTCTCTTGCCTGTTCAATTGCAATATTTATATTTTCAATGGCTAATGAATATTCCTGTTTGATGTAAATATATCCTTGGTTTGAACCAATAGCATATGCAGCTAGAATTAATCCTTCAAGGACACTATGTGGGTTTCCCTCTATAGTAAGTCTATTCGGGAATGCTCCAGGATTTCCTTCACTTGCATTAACAAGTACATATTTTGGCTCACCAGCCGCATTCTTTGTTGTCTCCCATTTATCTCCTGCTGGAAACCCTCCTCCCCCTCTGCCCCTAAGATTAGCTTTTTTAACTTCATCTAAAACTTTATCAGGAGTCATTGCAGTTAATGCTTTTACCAGAGCTTGATAGCCTCCTAATCTTATATAATCATCAATGTTTCTTGGATCCATTCTTGAATTGATAAGTATTATCCTATTCTGATACTTGTAAAATGGGATATCAGAAACTTTAGGTATAAGTGCACCATTATCATCCTTATAGAAAAGCCTTTCTACAACTTCATCCTTTATAGTTTTTTCAACTATCTCCGGAATATCCTCAGACTTTACCTGCAGGTAACATAATTCCTTCGGATAAATTATTATAATAGGTCCCTTTTCGCAGTATCCAAGGCAACCAGTTTTATGAACAACAATTTTTTTGTTGATTTTTTCTTTATTTTTGTCTAATTCCTCCAGCATTAATCTATATAGTTCCTGAGGCAGATAAGCCTTACATCCTGTTCCACTACATAATGATATTTCAATGCAGTCTTTATAATTTTCTTCAACTTCATGTGCTTTTTCTTTTAACTTATCAACTGAATTAATTTTATTTTTTATTTCAATAACCAATTTTAACTCCATTTTTAAAATTTAAATATTTTATTAGTCCAAATCACTGAATAATTTTTCAAGCTGTTTGGTAGAAGGATTGCTGTAATATTTATTATTTAGAACCATTACGGGTCCAAGTGCACAACAACCAAGGCAATTTACAGTCTCAAGTGTAAATTTATAATTGCCTGTAGTATCACCATGTTTAATACCTAACACATTGGCAATTCTCTGAAGTAGATACATTGATCTTCTAACATGACAGGCAGTACCAGTACATACTACAATAGTGTATTTCCCTCGCGGCTCGAGATTAAAGGATTTATAAAATGAAGCAATACTGTAAATATCAGTTAACGGTATATTTAATTTACTGCTAACATATAAAAGAACATGCTTGGGCAGCCACCTGTATTCGTTCTGAACATCTAAAAGTATTTGTATCAAGTTACTTCTTTGGTTTTCATGATAACTGACTATTTTATCTACTTTCCCAAAATCTTTTATCACATCTTCCAATGCCAACTCCTTTTCTCTTTTTATTTTACTTAATTCACCGAGCCACTGGCTAAGCTGGTTCTGGATTGTATTTATTCTTTCTACATTTTTATAATCTTCTAAATTTCCTTCATAGCGCGTAACCAGTGGGTAACCAGCATCACCAGTAAACTTCTTTTTATCTAAGCCACTCTTACTTGGTCTTATATCGGGTTTTTCCGCCAATGGTCCTGAACTCTCTTCTATTCTGTACTTTGCCTTGTTATTATAAAAACCAACTCTTACTACGAGTCCTTCTTTTTCCAGTAACCTTAAAGTTCGATATATTGTTGCCATTCCTATTTTTGGATGTTTTTTATGAGACAGTAAAAATAATTCTTCGGCATCCAGTTCACCTGAGCTTTTAAGAAGGACATCCAGTATAACCATCCTGGTTTCGGTAAGCCTGAATCCTCTTTTTTTTATTTTCTGCTTGTAGGTTTCGATATCTCTTTTGGTATTTTTCATTTTATAATCTTTATCCAGTTACCAAGCGTTAATGATAATGATAATGATATTCAATATTATCCTAATTATATGGCCGGGATTCATTTTGTCAATATATTTCCAGTTACTTTTTTACAGGAATTAGAACTATTGGAAGTGCACTCTTGTGAGATAAAAACTTTATAATGAAAGGTAATTTACAAATTTGACAGAGTATTTATTTTCATCAGTATATTATTACTTTCACACCTGATGGGAGCTTTTCGTATAACCACTTTGCTTCATCTAACTTCAGTCTGATACATCCATGGCTTGCGGGGCTTCCAAGCTTTTCATATTCCTCCATAATCATCTCTTTATTTTCATCAAAAGGAACACTATGGAAAAGATATTTTTTATAAAACCTTATCCAGTAATAAGCTCCCATATTAAATCTATCGATCCATGAATATTCAATCTTTTGAGAAGTCTTAAACTCTCCTAATGGAGTCGGGAACTGTTCGGCTCCTCCCGAACAGATCATTTCTTTTATTAAATTATCTTTGTAATACACAAAAACCTTTTGTTTGGTTAAATCTACTTTAATTCTAAAATCATCACTGCTGGTAAAATCAATATCCTGCTCTTCGATTAGACCAGGATTATTATTTTCATCTTTTATTTCTTCCACGACTGCCACCTCCTGCTCCTCTCCAGCCTCTTTTTTAATGATATCCTTATCTTCTTCTGATTCTCCCGCTAAATTATCCATACTACCATCCCCTTCAGAAATGCCTTCAACAGTAACTTCATCCGAATAATCTGTATCACCAGGTTCGATAAAATCAGCTTCGTTGAAATCTTCATTATTGTCCGTTGTAGTACTTGTATTATCAATCCTGGTGGTTTCTGATTGCTTTTGCGCAGCTTCTAAATTACCTGCTGGAAATATAATTATCTTGCCGGTAGAGATTAAAGCAAAGAAGGTGAAAATTATAATTATTAAACCTATCCAACTTTTTAAAAAATTAAACAACTATTTTCCTCATAAATTTATATAAAAAATAAAAGTATCAAAACTATTATAATATTTATCAGATTTTATAAAAGCAAAATTTAAAATAAAATATCATCATAAGGGAACATCTATTATTCATAGCTGCGATACATAAGTCTATATATTTCAATTCCAAATGTTATT
>PEXF01000115.1 GCA_002779205.1 Candidatus Hydromicrobium americanum | reverse complement strand
ACCTGCTTCAGGATGGTGCTGTATTGTAAGCGCGCTTATCCCGGGGTACTCAATGCCTTCTATGGTACCGTCATTTAAGTTGAGGTGAGTTACCCTGTAGCCGGTAGCCTTAATGCTTTTCAGCGAATCAATATCCACCGAAAACCCATGATTCTGTGTGGTTACCTCCACTTCACCACTGTCCAGATTCTTTACCGGATGGTTTGCCCCGTGGTGGCCGAATTTTAATTTATAGGTTTTAGCTCCCAGGGCGAGGGCGAGAAGCTGATGCCCCAGGCAGATTCCAAACAAGGGTTTTTCCCCAATCAGCTTCCTGATATTGAAAATGGCATAATCTACTGCAGCCGGGTCTCCCGGACCGTTAGACAGAAGAACCCCGTCAGGATCCATTTCAAGAATCTTTCCGGGATCCGTGAATGCCGGCACTACTTCTACTTTAAAACCGGCATCGGACAGGCATCTTAAGATACTTAGCTTTACTCCAAAATCATAAACTACTACTTTATGCTTATAGCCCTTCTTTCTGGGATTGAAATTATAGGATTTCCTGCAGGTGACAAAGTCTACCAGGTTCCTTCCTACCATATCCGGGAAACTTTTTAGCTTTTGAAGTAACTTGTTCTCATCAAAAGTTACGGTGGAAATTATACCCTTCATGGCACCTTCAACTCTTATGTGCCTGGTCAGCTGCCTGGTATCAATCTCCGAAATTCCGATAATTCTATAATTCTTAAGATACTGCTCAAGGCTTTCCTCGGCCCGCCAGTTGCTGTAATCCGGAAGATACTCCCTTACAATAAAGCCCTTTACCTGGACTTTATCCGATTCTATGTCCATACTGTTTATCCCGTAGTTTCCAATCTGAGGATAGGTCATGGTAACAATCTGCTCACAGTAAGAAGGATCGGTCAGAATTTCCTGATAACCGGTCATTGAAGTATTGAAAACTACTTCTCCTATCACTTCTCCGGAACAGCCAAAATTCCTGCCCTCAAACACTTTACCATCTTCAAGCACAAGTATTGCTTTCAATGCCGCTCACTCCTGTAAACAAGTTTACCTTTGCTTATTGTGCACACTATCTTTCCCATTAACTTCTGCCCTATAAAAGCGCTGTTTTTGCTTTTTGAAATAAAACCTTCCCTTTTTATCTCCTCTTCAGCTTCCGTATCTATAACAGCAATATTTGCAGTTTTGCCCACCTCTATCTTCCCGGCATCAATACCCAGAATTTTTGCGGGTGATGTGGTAATCAAACTTATAAACCCTGGGAGGCTCATTTTTTCTTCCCCGCATAATTTGCTGAAAGCCGCTGCAAATAATGTCTCAAGTCCAATGGTTCCAAACCCGGCAAGCCTGAAAGTTGTATTTTTTTCAGTATCAAGATGGGGGGCATGGTCACTGGCTATAGCATCAATTACTCCCCCTTTTATACCTTCTATCAGAGCCAGCCTGTCTTCCTCGCTTCTTATAGGGGGCTTTACCTTAAGGTTTGTATTAAAGGAGACAAGATAGCTGTCATTAAAGAACAGATGATGTGGGGTTACATCACAGGTTATATCCAGCCCGCCTTCTCTGGCTTTTTTTATCATTTCCACTCCGCCCCGTGTACTTACATGGGTTATATGAATTTTAGCCCTGCTCCTGCCGGCAAGAATTATATCCCTTGCAATAATTACATCATCACTCAGGCTGGATATCCCATCAAGCCCCAGCATTGATGAGTAGTGCCCTTCATTTATAAGGCCTCCTCTGGATATGGAATAATCTTCCTCATGTAATACCAGAGTAAGACCAAATTGAGTGGAATATCTCATAACCTCATACATAAGCCGGCTGTCGCCTATACACCTGCCGTCATCTGAAAAACCAACCGCCCCAGCTTCAGCCAAAAGCCCCATATCGGTAATCTCCCTGCCTTTAAGACCCCTGGTCATAGCAGCTACAGGAAGGACCCTGCAGGCTGTGCTTTGCGATTTTTCTAAAATATATTTAACCATAGACTCACTGTCTATTGGAGGACTGGTATTGGGCATACAGGCAACTGTAGTTATTCCTCCTTTTACCGCAGCTAACGTTCCGGTCTCAATGGTTTCCTCATCTTCAAAGCCGGGGTCACGCAGATGCACATGCATATCCACAAAGCCGGGGCAGACTATACAGCCTCTTGCGTCAATCTCGGTCAGTTCCTTTCCCTTCGCCTTAATATTTTCTCCCATTTCAGCCAGGATTCCATCTTTGATATAAATATCGGAGATGAATTCCTTACCCTTTTCAGGGTCGATTACCCTGCCTGACTTTACAAGCACGTTTTTTCTCTCATTCTTATTCATAAAAAAATTTTAACCTAATATTAAATAAAGTATTGCCATTCTAACTGCTACTCCAAAGGTTACCTGTTCTTCAATTACAATCTTTTCTGCCAGCTCTCCACTGGTATCCATTACTTCATCGGTAATCTCTATTCCCCTGTTTACAGGTCCCGGGTGCATAACAATGGAGCCGGGTTTCATTTTACCAAGTCTATCCATATTCATGGTCAAGAACCGGTTATATTCCATTACCGATGGATAAAATTTCCTATCCTGCCTTTCAAACTGCATCCTTAGCATATATACAATATCGGCATCCTCTATAACATCATCTATACAGTGCTTTACTTTCATACCGGAAAAATCTTCAGGAAGGAACATTGTTGGAGAAACTATAGTGACATCCATACCCATCTTTTCAAATAAGTTCATATCAGATCTTGCCACTCTGCTGTCCAGAAAATCCCCCACAATGTCCACTTTTAATCCCTCAAACTTGCCAAATCTTTTCTTTATAGTATAAAGGTCCAGCAGAGCCTGGGTTGGATGCTGGTACTTGCCATCACCGGCGTTTATTACCGGAATATCTACAAACCTGTCAACCATCTTAACCGTTCCGCTGTCACTGTGCCTTATAACAATCAGATCAACTTTCATGGAAAGTATGGTTTTTAAGGTATCAATTATGGATTCACCTTTCTTAAGACTGCTGGTTAAGGGAGAAAAATTAATTATATCTGCGCTCAGCCTTTTTGCAGCAATCTCAAATGAAGTCCTGGTTCTGGTGCTGGGTTCAAAAAACATGTTAATTACAGTCTTACCACGTAGTGTTGGAACTTTTTTAACATCCCTTCTTGATATTTCAAGAAAAGAATCGGCATTTGAAAGTATCAGTTTTATATCTTCCAGGCTCAGGCTGTCAGCATCCAGTATACTTTTTTTACTTAGCATGGTTATCCCTTTTCTACTACCGTGACACTATCCAGACCATCAGTCTCTTTTAACTTAACCTCGACAGACTCATTAAGTGAAGTTGGGAGGTTCTTCCCCACATAATCTGCTCTTATAGGAAGTTCCCTGTGCCCTCTGTCAATTAAAACCACCAGCTGTATAGATTTGGGCCTTCCAAAATCTATTATTGCATCCAGAGCTGCTCTTACAGTTCTTCCGGTATACAGCACATCATCAACCAGAATTACATTCTTGCCCTCTATGTCAAAAGAAATATCAGTTATCCGGGCATTAGGTTTTATGTTCTGCCCAATATCATCCCTGTAAAAGGTTATATCAAGCTTACCCGCCTTAATTTCTGTCCCTTCAAACTTCTCAATATTTTTGGCTATTCTATCTGCAAGCGGTACCCCTCTTTTTTGAATGCCGATAAAAACGAGACTCTCCGGACCCTTGTTTCTTTCCAGTATCTCATGTGAGATTCTCCTGATCACCCTGTCTATATCATCTTCATTTAATATATGCGCTTTTTCTATCATAACCTTTCACCACATAAAAAAACCTTCTTACCTATATGGTAAGAAGGTTAAAATATCGATTATATTATTACTTTTAACAAATATTTTTTTCATTCCTTTTTAGCCTCTCCGGACTATTTTAAAGGTAATAAATATCCACTTTTGTATTCTGCTAAACAGATACTATAGAAGATTACAGACAAAAAAACAAGTATAAATTCTAAAAAACCTATTCCGTGTTCTTTTTTAATTGTCTGAGCTTGTAGTTTAGATCTCCCCTGCCTTCTTCTCTCTTGTAGTTAGAATTTCTCTCTTTTGAGTCGAAGTTTCCTTTTGTCTGAGTTCTGGCTTCATTCACAACAATAGTTCTTCCCTTGAAGTCACTCTGATTCAGCTTTTCTATAGCTGCTTTTGCCTGCTCTTCGCTTTCCATTTCCACAAATCCAAAACCTCTTGATTTTCCGTCCATTCTCATAATTACTTTTGAGTAAGTAACAGTACCTGCCTGGGAGAATAACTCTTCCAGCTCCTTGTCAGTTGTGTTGTAGTCCAGATTACCTACATACATTCTCTTATTCACTTAAAAATACCTTTCCTTAAATTGCTTTTTTCTATATATAAAAGAGTAGTAGAAACTATTATTTAATAATGTGGAATAAATAAAAGATATGGAAAAGAAGAATTAAATTCTATTTATGCTTACATACTTTAATAAAAAATCCCTACTGCTCAATTTTAAAATGTAAAACTACTTGAGTAATACTCTAACATTATATAATATATTTTACA